>JAPKEK010000313.1 GCA_028822125.1 Pseudomonadales bacterium
TGGCCGTTGGCATGACCAGTCTGGGCGGGCTTGTTGAGTCGATTGACGAGCAGGATGAGGCTGGGCTGCATATGGTGTTTGGCCCAGGTGGTAGGGTAGTTAGTGCCCCTATTGCACCAGGACTGTTTGCTGCTGTGGAGGTGAAATCAATTCAGCGAATTGATTATGCCAGTCCTGTTGAGTTCAGAGGACCGGCAATATTGGCCCTGGACGGTGAACGGGAAAGAGTCATTGAAGCAGGGCAGAAAGTGGAGCTGGTGCTGAGCAGAACAGGACCAAAAGTAGTCGATATTAAGAAAGCCATGCATTTGGCAGCTAAACGTGGTTTGTTCATTCAATAAAAGGGGACCGATGTGCCCAAGGAAATTTATTTAGTAAAAGTAGGCATGACCATGACCGAAGGGATGGTTTCAGAGTGGTTTATTGCAGATGGTGCCGAAGTAATAAAGGGGGAGCTTCTTTATGCCCTTGAGACTGAAAAGATAAACCTTGATGTGGATGCTGATGCCTCCGGTACTGTCCGTCACAGCGTAGAAACCGGTATTAACCTTGCACCAGGTGATGTGGTTGGCTATATCTATGAAGCTGGAGAACCTATCCCTGAGACATCATTGACTATAGCAGTCACCGAGCCTGCAATTGGCAATGAAGCGGCACAGGCCACTCAAGTGAAGCCCTCGGCGCCCCCAGTTGTTGCAGTTTCTGGACGTTTGAAATCATCGCCCGCGGCCAGACGTCTCGCCGGAGAATTGAAGGTTGATATCACCGCCTTAACCGGTACAGGGCCAGCAGGTCGAATCGTTGAGGCTGATGTTCTCCTGGCCTCATCCGGACCAGGGCCTGTTAAAGCTTCCCCGCTAGCACGCAGGCTTGCCGAGCAAAGAGGTATTGATCTGAGCACGGTCAGGGGGTCGGGTCCCGGTGGGCGCATCGTGCAGGCAGACCTTGACGGTTTGGAGAGTCGACCTGCCATCAAGGCGGCAGGAACTGCAGGCTCTGCCGCGCAAGTGATTCCCATGAGAGGCATGCGTAAAACCATCGCTGAGCGTATGCAGCAGAGCCTGCAAAACAGTGCCCAGCTGTCAATGGATATGCTTGCAGGCATGGATGACGCGGTGTCCATGCGAACTCAGCTGTTAAAAGAATGGGAAGGTGAGGCCAGGCCTACCTATACCGATTTTGTCGTAAAAGCGACAGCGAAAGCATTACGGCTTCATCCGCAGATGAATAGTGTGTTTGCTCCCACTGGAATTACCTTACTAGATGAAATCCATATCGGGATTGCCGTTGCCGTTGCCGAGGGGTTGCTGGTCCCGGTTATTCGTAACGCAGACCAGTTAAGCCTGAAAGAAATTGCCGTGGAAAGCGCCCGGCTGGCAAGCAGCGCCAGAGAGGGGTCATTAGGCCTCGACGACTATGCCGGTGGTACCTTTACGCTGTCTGCTCTGGGTATGTATGGCGTGGATTCATTTACACCGATCATCAATCAGCCCCAGTCAGGTATTCTGGGTATTAACAGAATATTTGACGGTCTGGCCTGGGACCAGGACAGACCCATTAAAACCAAGCAGATGAACCTGTCATTGACCTGGGACCACCGGGTTATCGACGGTGCTCCTGCAGCAGAGTTTCTAGCTACGGTGGTTGAACTCATCTCTCAACCCTACAGGCTACTGGTATGAACGAATTTGACCTGATGGTGATTGGCGGGGGCCCCGGGGGTTATGCGGCCGCTATTCGGGCATCCCAGTTAGGATTGACCGTAGCCTTAGCAGAAAAAGAGGCATTGGGAGGTACCTGTCTGAACTGGGGTTGCATTCCAACTAAATCTTTACTCCATTCTGCTGAATTGTTACGGAATCTAGGCGATGCTGCGCAACTGGGAATCAGTCTTGGTGAGGTCCATTTTGACCTGAGTGTGATGGTCAGTGAATCTAGGCGTGCGGCGGAAAAGCTAAGCCAGGGTGTTCAGCATTTAATGAAAAAAAATAACGTAAGGATATTTGCTGGAGATGCGGTGATAAGCTCACCCGGCCTGGTTCGGGTCGGTCAGGAGGAAATTCTTGCAGATAATATAATTGTTGCTACTGGGGCAAACCCGCGGCGCCTTGGTGCGATTGAACCCGATGGGAAACTGATTTGGGGAGCCAGAGAAGCGATGACGCCAGGTTTTCTACCTGAAAGGCTGCTCATTGTCGGTGCCGGCGCGATTGGTGTTGAATTTGCCAGCTTTTACGCTGCCTTAAATTCAAAAGTGACCCTGGTAGAAATGGCTGGTCAGATACTGCCAGTAGAAGATTCAGAAATAGCCGAATTGGCAGCAACAGCTTTTAGAGCACAGGGTATTGAGATCCTGACTGGTTGCTCACTGGAAAACCTCGAGTCCAGTGAGACGGTGACCGCACTAATTGACGGTGAAGCCCGAGAGTTTGATGCGGTCATCCTGTCAGTGGGTGTTCAGGCCAATCTTTCCGACGCAGGCGTCGATAAACTGGGCGTAGAATTGATAGATGGTTTTATCGCAGTGAATGACGTTCAGCAAACCAATTTACCGGGTATTTATGCCATAGGGGATGTGACCGGAGCCCCGTGCCTGGCCCATAAGGCGACTCATGAGGCTATGATTGCGGCTGAGAAAATAGCAGGTCTCCAACCCCAGCCTATTCAGAAAAAGCGTATACCCGGATGTACCTATAGCTACCCTCAGATAGCCAGTATTGGCCTGAAAGAAGCTGACCTTAAGGGCAGACCTTTTAAGGTTGGCCGTTTTCCGCTGTATGCCAATGGCAAGGCCGTGGTCTCTCATCAGACCGATGGCCTGGTTAAAACTTTATTTGACGCTCAATCCGGCGAGCTCCTGGGGGCACACCTAATCGGCGAGGGTGTTACCGAACTGATTCATGGTTTTGCTATAGCGATCGGTCTTGAAGCCACTGAAGAATCGTTAATACAGACTATTTTTCCTCATCCCACTGTATCTGAGGCAATGCATGAGTCTGTATTAAATGCTTTTGGGAGAACACTGCACCTCTGAGGAGTCTCGGTTATGGATCTATTTAGTATTGAAAATCTGTTGAACCCCTATCCCGTTTATAAACAGATGCGTGATGGCGGGAATCCAGTCTATTTTGATGAGGCAATGAACCTGCATATTGTCACTCGCTATGATCTACTTCGGGAAGTCCTCAAGCGAAGTAATGATTTTTCGAGCAAATTTGATGCTTTTATGGCAGATACCAGAAAGGCGGCCCTGGCAAGGCTCAGCAGTTCGGTGCGTGCTGAGTTAGCCAGAATCTCCGAGGGCCTGATTGATACCCCACCGACCATGCTGACCCTGGATGAACCCGAACATAGCCAGTACAGAAACCTGGTGGCCAAGTTGTTTACGGGCTCGCAGATCAGGAAGTCCGAAGCAGGGGTGCGCAAGGTGATTGATGCCAGGTTAGCTGATTTGTGTGCGGTGACTGAGGGTGATTTTATGTCGATCTTCGCCTATCCGGTGCCGCTGGAAATCATCGCAGAAAGGTTGGGTATCCCCGTGCAGGACCGTCACTTTTTCTATGAGGCTGCAACAGCAGCCGCTGCGGCGCTCAAGATGAGTGCTGTGGACGATGATGAAATGTTGCATAGAGCCGAGCTGGCGGTAGGTCTGCAGAAGCTCCTGATCCGAATTATCGAACGCAGACGCCAGCAACCTGAAGATGACATGATTACTCTGCTGGCAACCAGCCGACTGGAGGTTGAAGACAGGCTTCTCAGTCACGGTGAAGCCCTGAGTGTGCTGGGGCAGTTCCTGGTAGCCGGCCATGAGACGACCACATCGAGTTTTGGCTGGGCAATGCTGCAACTTTGTCGCCGACCTGAGTTGCAAGCGCATATTCGTGATGATGAAAAGGCCATAAAAATATTTGTTGAGGAAGCCCTGCGCCTGGAAGCACCTGTTCAGGGGTTGCCCAGGCTGGTGACCAGGGACACCCAATTAGACGGCTATGCCCTTAAACAGGGAGACATGATCATGCTTCGGTTTGGTTCTGCCAATCGAGATGAAAGGCAGTTTGAAAATCCGGATGAAATAGATCTAAAGAGAGAAAAAGCAGGCCTACAGATGTCTTTTGGCAGTGGTCCGCATCATTGTATTGGGGCACCACTGGCCCGACAGGAATTGAACATAGGGTTTATGGAAATCATGAAGCGTATAGAGGCTATTGTGCTCGACCCTGGTCAGCCAGAACCAATCGCAGAGCCGAGTTTCATTCTAAGAGGGCTATCCAGGCTACCCATCGCATTTCGTCATCGGTCCTGAAACGGGTGCAATAGCTTTCCTGTTATCCCAGAATTTCGTCATCGGC
>JAPKEK010000314.1 GCA_028822125.1 Pseudomonadales bacterium
CAAAGATTTAGATCAAAGATTTAGATCAAAGATTTAGATCAAAGATTTAGATCAAAGATTTAGATCAATTTAAGATGTCAGCAGAAGATCCCGCGACAAATACGGGTTCGTCATTCAATAACCACTTTTGTCTAACCACTCGTGGAATGGTCAACTTTGGTTAAAGCAATATCGACTACCTTGTGGCCCAGTAAGCGTCCCCTTCGTTCGTACTTGGTTACCGGCCTAGTCGGGGCTGAACAGCGCTGAAAACGTGGATCCGTTTGAAACAGCTGATCCATGTGGTCTGCATAAGGCTGCCAGTCCGTCGCCACGTGAAACAGGCCATCAGGGATGAGTACTCGATAAATCAATTCCATAAACTGAGCTGAGATTAAGCGCCGCTTGTGATGTCTTTTCTTGTGCCATGGGTCTGGGAAAAAAACCTGAACTCGCTCAAAAATCGATGCCGGACTGCTCTTGAGAACCTCCATGGCATCCAGTTTCATGATTCGCAGATTAGCAACTCCAGCTTTTTTTGCTTCGTTAAGCAGATGACCTACGCCGGCTTCATGGACTTCCAAGCCAAGAAAATTTCTTTCGGGATGCGCTAACAGTATTTCCAGCAGTGAGTCACCCATGCCAAATCCGATTTCCAGGGTGAGCGACTGCTCCCTGGAAAACTGACCTGGAAGCAAAGCCAGGTTCTCTACAGGCAATTCAAACTCGACTAAAAACTGCCGTAGCGCCTTACTCTGAGCCGGCGAGACCCTGCCTTTACGCATGACAAAACTGCGAACTGTTCTTTTATCCCTCACCCGCCTGTCCTCACCCGTTTGGATCAGCCTAACTCAAACCAGAGGCCATAGGCCAAAGCCAGCCAGCCGATGATCAGCAAAACCCCACCCAGCGGGGTCACCGGGCCAAGCCACTTGATTTGCAGCATTGCCAGACCATATAAGCTTCCAGAAAACAGCAGGGTGCCTGTGACAAAACTCCATGCAGCCACACTAAGAGAAGTCTTCTGGCCCACATGGAGCATGACCAGACCTACGCCAAACAGGGCCAGGGAATGCATCATCTGGTAGTGAACGCCGGTGTCAAAAGCATTGAAGAGAGATTGGGGTAATTTGCCACGCAGACCATGGGCAGCGAAAGCACCCAGAACAACACTTAAAGCACCGCTAAGGGCTGCTAATGTTAAAACCCAGCGCATGCCAGTTCGTTATCCTGCCTGAACACCAAGGCGCAATTTTTTCAGAGCATTTTGCTCCAGCTGGCGTACTCTTTCAGCTGAGATACCATACTGGCCGGCTAAATCATGCAGGGTTGCCTTTGGCTCTTGTAACCATCTCTGGGAAAGAATATCGAAAGCTCGCGAGTCCAAGTGACTAAACGCATCACGCAGTCGACTCTGCTCATCAGAGTGACTGTCCTGACGTTCCAGAATATCCGCCGGATCATCATCCTGATAACTCAGATATTGTTCAGGGGCAACGATCACATCTTCATCTTCCTTCGCCGGTAAATCAAAACATTGATCATGAGAAGCCAGTCGGCCCTCCATCTGCCTGACAACTTCGGGTTTAACGCCCAGTGCATTGGCGACCTGCTCCACCTCTTGATTGCCCATCCATCCCAGACGCTTTTTAGCGCTTCTAAGATTGAAAAACAATTTACGCTGGGCTTTGGTGGTAGCAAGGCGGACAATTCGCCAGTTGCGAAGGATAAACTCATGCATTTCGGCTTTAATCCAATGTACTGCAAAAGAAACCAATCGCACCTGAAATTCTGGGTTAAAGCGCTTGACCGCTTTCATAAGACCAACATTTCCTTCCTGAATCAAATCTGCCTCAGACAAACCATAGCCAGAATATGATCGTGCAACATAAACAACGAACCGCAAATGAGCCATCACCAGTTGCCTGGCTGCTTCCACATCAGCATCCTGATACAGTCGCTGAGAAAGCGAGCGTTCTTCATCCACGGATAACATGGGAATGGTATTAACTACCCTGATATAAGCATCTAGATTTGCGCCTGGAGCGCTTATTTCAATCGGTATCAGTTGGCTCGCCATAAGGTTCAAACCTCCAAGGGACACGAAGTTTAGCACTCTTGTTAACTGACTGCTAATCCTTGTGAGCGTAGTTTATTGGGGCTGGATTCGACTTAGATGCTGGCCAACCGATAATAGTGCAGCCACTACACCTAAAAAACTGCCCCCTATCAGAATCAGGCAGGTCTCTTCAATACTCAGGAACCTCAGTGCAAAGTCATTTCGATAAGACTGTGCAAGCTGTTCGATGGGGCCGGATAAATAACCAATACTCAACTGCACAACCAACCAGGCCCCCGCGGCCCCGCCCAATCCCAACCAGAAACCAAGATACAAAAAAGGTCTACGAACAAAACCGTCTGTTCCACCAACTAATTTTACCACCTCGATCTCGCTACGGCGATTTTCGATAGTCAATCGAATGGTATTACCAATAATGAGTAAAACGCCAACAGCCAGAACAATTCCAATGGTTAAAGTCAGACGTTCAGCAAGCTCTAACATGGTAAATAACCTGAGCATCCAGTCAGCATCATAAATAACCTCTTCAACCCAGTCTTCCTGTTGCAGAGACGCCACCAGCAAGCGAATATCGCCCCCGTCTGTTGCAACCGGTGAGATTTCGATTAAAGCAGGCAAGGGGTTTTCCGGCAGGGTATTGAGAATATCGCCAAAACCACTGTGTTGTTCGAATTCCAGCAATGCCTGCTGCCGGGTAATTAAATCAGCCGAGTCAACATCAGAGCGCAACGATAATCGCGAAGTCAGATTAGCCGCAAGCCGCTCGTCTACGCCACTGTGAAGGTACAAACTGATTCTGGGGCTGCCATCCCAGTCTTGTCTCAGGGTGCCTGCATAATTAAGTAAAAGATACAGAATAATCGGCAGTGCCAGTGCGATGGCGACAACAATCCAGGTGGTAATCGCTGCTAACGGCGTATCAAGCAGCCTCCGTAAAGCATCCTGACTGACAAAGCGATGATGTCTGCTCCAGGCAGCAATTCTATCAGGGAGGCTTTGCCGACTGATACTTGCCCCGGATGGCGTCAGATTCGCCACTTTGATTCCCTCAATCGACCCTGATCTAATTCAATTCGCCTTTTATCAAGTTGCTCCACCAGGGCGATATCATGAGTTGCAATAACGACAGTGACCCCGACCTGATTAAATTGCAGGAAAAGGTCCATAATATCTTTGCTGAGATCCGGATCAAGATTGCCGGTCGGCTCATCGGCTAGTAATAGAGACGGTCGATTAACCACGGCTCTGGCGATTCCTACCCGCTGCTGTTCGCCGCCGGATAATGTAATCGGAAAATGATTCTCCCTGTCCGCCAAACCCACTTTTGACAGCGCCGCTCTGACTCGCCCTCTTATTTCGTTGGGTCGATGCCCACCGATCTCCAGCGGTAGTGCAACATTTGCATACACATTACGATCAAACAAAAGCTGATGGTTCTGAAACACCACACCCACCTGTCTTCTCAAATAGGGAACTCGAGAAGGGGCGATACGATTAACGTTTTCACCATTAAACAGGATCTGGCCAGTAGAGGGCCGTTCCATGGCAATTATCAGTTTCATCAGCGTGCTTTTACCTGCCCCTGAATGTCCTGTAAGAAATGCAAACTCACCGGCCTGCATAGCAAAGGAGATGCCGGACAAAGCCTCCTTACCCGAGGGATAACGTTTACTGACCTGGTCGAAAGCGAGCATGACTAATCGTTATCCAGTATGGCATCAACAAAAATCTCAGCTGAAAAAGGTCGTAGATCATCAACCTGTTCACCTATCCCTACAAAATGGATAGGGAGCGCCAGCTGTCTGGCCAGCGCAAACAAAATACCACCCCTAGCTGTGCCGTCTAATTTAGTCAATACGATGCCCGTCACTGCCACTACCTTTAAGAATTCCCTGGCCTGAGAAATGGCATTTTGACCAGTGCCGGCATCAATTACCAATAAAACAGCCTGCGGTGCCTGTGGATCCTGCCGCTTCAAAACGCGCTCGATCTTTGCCAATTCGTCCATAAGGTTCTTCTTATTCTGCAATCGACCCGCGGTATCTGCGATCAAAACATCCGTGCCCCGCGACTTTGCCGCTGTCATGCTATCAAATATCACAGATGCGCTATCTGCCCCGGTATGCTGGGCGATCACTTCAACCTGATTCCTATCACCCCATACCTTCAACTGTTCAACCGCCGCCGCTCGGAAAGTATCTCCTGCAGCCAGTAAAACCTTTCGTCCAGCTGCCTTAAAATAATGTGCGAGCTTACCTGCAGTAGTCGTCTTACCGGAGCCATTG
>JAPKEK010000315.1 GCA_028822125.1 Pseudomonadales bacterium
GGCACTCAGAAAAAGCTGCGCAATAAGTTTCTCAGCGTCTGGCACATAACTGATGAAAGGCTATCGATGATCGCCTGGCAGTCCACAGAAATTTAAGTAGCTACTTCTACTCAGCTAACTGCTGCTCAGCTAACTGCTGCCGAATAGCAGGCATACTGCGCCAGAGTATGAATGCCCCAATTGGGCACACCACCAGTGAACACAGGGCTATGGATTTGCCAATGGCGGCATCATAACCAAATACATAATCCGTTGTCAGGGCAATAATAGTAGGGCCCAGACCCAAACCTATAAGGTTAGTCGCCAGCATATAAAGCGCTGTCACCTGCCCTCGCATCCGGTTCGGTGTCATCAATTGCAGGGTTCCTGCCGACAGCCCACCCTGGAAAGCAGAAAAGAACACAGCCAGCGACATGAACACAATGGCCAGACTGTCACTGGTGAGAAACCCAAGCGCCCCCGCACAGGGTAGTAGTGCTAGCATGCTGATCAGGATCATTCTCACGTAGGCATCCTGCATCCCGCCGGCTACCAATTTGTCCGATAGGGTACCGGCAATCAGCAGACCTGCTGTTCCCGCCCCTATCATTATCAAGCCAAATACCCACCCTGCTTCGGGACGGCTGTAACCGAAGGTCCTGATAAAGTAGGTTGGGCCCCAGAGATTCAAGGCATAGACCACCATGATAAAAATAGAAAGTCCCAGGATATGCCCTAAGTAGGCTCTGCGTCGGGCCCAGAGATAATCAATGACGGTCTTTAAGGGAATCTCGCCGCTGGCCACCTTGCCCTTTCTAGCCGGCTCACGTACAGTTGCCATCATCAACAGGGAAACCAGCAATCCGGGTACCCCAACGATAAAAAATGTTAACTGCCAACCTTCCATGTCACCAATGACAGGGACTGTGATGGTATCGATATTTTCTACATAGCCCACGACAGCACCACCGAGCATATAGGCAAATCCCGACCCCAGGGTCACACCGATCATATAGATCGACAACGCTCTGGCCAGAACGCTTTTAGGAAAGTAATCTGCGATCATTGAATAGGCTGCTGGTCCCAATGTAGCCTCGCCTACACCGACACCCATTCTTGCAAAAAACAACATCCAGTAACTGCGGGCGAATCCACACAGCGCGGTCATAAAGCTCCAGACCGCAATTCCCGCTGCAATCAGGTTTCTGCGACTGCCCCTGTCTGCGATTCTTGCCAATGGCAGGCCCATAATCGCGTAGAAAAGGGAGAACGCCAGACCGGCCAGCAAACTATACTGCGTGTCACTTATCTGAAAACTTGAGCGAATAGGCCCCACAAGAAGCCCCATGATCATCCGGTCAAGGAACGAGAAAGCCTGCGCAACCAGCAATACCGTCACAACATACCACGCATAAACCAGAGAAGTTGATGCTTCAGATTTATGGTGCTGTGACATAACTAACAACCAAAACGAGAATTCTAAAATACCGGATAAATCAGGCGGCGCTTTCTGCCACTATATTGACATCATGCTCATCTAGCTCTCGAGTCCAGGATGCGAATTCCAACAGGATTCCATCCGGGTCCTTAAAATAAATCGACCTTACAAAGGTCGATTCGGTTATTTCAATACTGGCGCCGTATTCAGAATCATCATGGTTGACCACAGCGGTCACTTCAACACCAGCTGCAATCAGATTCTTCTGGTACTCATCGATCTTGTCTGCGGGAACATCGAAGGCCACATGATTCATTGACGCATGCGCCGATGTAATGGAACCACCGCCGACCACGTTTTCCGAGTGGGTAACACCGGGTTGTGACTCAGGCGCTTCTGGAAACCAGAAGAAAGCCAACATATCCCCTTTGCCGATATCAAAGAAAAAGTGTTGCCCCATGCCATTAGGTAATTCAATAGTTTTGGTCAGTTTCATACCGAGGACACCCGAATAGAAATCCACGGTTTTTTTCATATCCCTGCAGACCAGCGCCAGGTGATTAATCCCCCTGATCTCATACTTCTCATTTGTATTCATCATGTCTCCTAACTCGTTAAACCAGCCAGTACATAATAGGAATCAATAAAACCCGCTGTCAATCTATTCCTTTGACAGCGGCTCGCTTTTCTAGTATTCCAGTCACTGGATAAACAAGGAGCAATTTCATGCCAAGACTCAAACAGGTATCGCTAAAGGATGCCACCGACAACGTAAAAAAATACTATGCTGCACTATTCAACGGAAAGGACCCGGTAGCAGAACCGGGCACAGCCACTGGCACCCCTGGCAACTGGTGGACGGTCTTTGCGCTGGTACCCTATATATTCGATCATGCCACCGGACACTTCGGTATGTTCGGTATGTTCGCCGATAAAAGTGTCAGTCAACTCGATGGCAAGGTCAGAGAACTGGGCATCATGCGTGCCGGTTATGCCCAGGCCAGCCAGTTCGTCTTTTCTCAGCACTGTAAGGCCGCCAGACGCTTTGGGGTCCCCGATGAACAGATTCTGGCGATTCCGCACTGGCAGGTTTCTGAGGTATTCAATGCTAAAGAAAGAGCCATTCTGGCCTGGGCAGACGCTCTTATCTATGATGGTGGACGCGCGTCTGACGAACTCTTTGATGCCTTACATTCGCATCTTTCCGACGAGGACATTCTCGAGCTGACCTATCACATCATGGGATACAATCTGCACGCAGTCTGCTGCAAGGCCCTGCGTCTGGAATTTGACGACATCCCCGAAAGAATCAGGGAAGTACCGGTGCCGGCGGAAGGTGAGTCAGCTGACTGGGCCGGTGCAGCCTGGAAGGATTGAGCTCTGCCAGTCTGTTTGGGGTAAATCCATCCAGACTGGCTGTGACTAGGCGCTGCCCATAACCAGGTTTCGTCCAGCGACCATATTACAGAGCTTGGCAAAAGCAACCGGTCGACTCAGGTATTTCATGCCACAATCCGGGGCGACGATGAGTCGTGCCGGCGGCAGAAATTCGAGTGCTGCTTCGATTCTCTGTGCTACCGTTTCCGGCGACTCAACCCGAGTATCACGCAAATCTATGACACCTACATGAACCTTTTTGGAAGGTAATCCCTGCACCAGATCCATCTTAAGTCGTGGTTGAGCACACTCGATGGAAATCTCATCCGCCTGACAGGCGTCAAGTTCATCAAGAAAAGCATAACCGTTAGGCTTATCAGCAACATGCTTACCATAACCAAAACACACGTGTAGAACTGTGCTACCTGATGCGCCGGCAATAGCCTGATCAATAGCTAACGATGCATAATCCCTTGCCGCCTCAGGACGTGCCTGCACATAAGGTTCATCTAACTGCACAATATCAACCCCTGCAGCGAACAATGCGGTCAGCTCAGCATTAACCGCCTCGGCATAGGCCATTGCCAAGGCAGCAGGGTCTCCATAATAATCATCCTGCGCCTGCTGACTCATGGTGAATGGTCCCGGCAAGGTTATTTTTATGGGTTTAGTGGTATGCGCTTTCAATAACTTTATAAAGGGTACTTCCACTGGCTTTCGCCGGCTGATCGGGCCAACCACTCTTGGCACGGGCACCGCCTTACCCGTTCTATCAATCGCTTCACCGGTGTTATCGATATCAATGCCGTCAAGCGCATTGGCAAAGCGATTAGAGTAGCTTTCGCGACGCATTTCACCGTCTGTAACAATATCCACTCCAGCCCTGTGCTGATCGTTGAGGGCCAGGATAGTGGCATCATTCTGAGCTTCTTCCAGATTTTCCGGATTCACCTTCCATAGCTGGTCGAGCACCACGCGAGGCGGCAATCGCTGACCCAGGCGCTGTTTATCTATCAACCAGTTCGGCTGGGCATAACTTCCAACCAGACTCGTCTGTAACGGTAATTCATTCATTTTCAGCCCCCTTCAATAAACAGTAGACAGCCCAATGACCCGACACAGTGAACCTACGCCCATTATACTGACCTACTCTTGATTTCACTTTCCGTTGCCTTCGTCCTGCCTTCGGTTAAAGGATTTAGATCGTTATGCGTTGTGACGAGCCAGCCAGTCAACGATCATATCGGCCACATCATCCCTGGCTGTTTCAGGCGTCTGGAGATAGTGATCCCCTTTAACCATATACAACTCTTTATCGATGGATGACAGCGTGTCATAGATTGCCTTGGCATCCGGTGGAAATACGCCAGTGTCGGCCAGACTCTGGATAACCAACGCTGGTTCACTAATTCTCGTTAGATGAGGCGCCCCCTTACAGTGGGATTCTTGTAGGCTCCACATGGACAGCCAGGTCCGTAGTGTATTGGTCAGACCGATTCCCCTCGGAGAAAAATTAGCCTTTTCAGGG
>JAPKEK010000316.1 GCA_028822125.1 Pseudomonadales bacterium
GATCCGTAGCTGCCAACCTTTAAGCTCATGATCTAACCCATCGAGCTATCCGCGAAGGGGCTGACCAACTCCCTTGCACCTATCCTTAAGACATCGAATCAGGCCTGGTAACGGGCACCTGATTGATATACCAGGTCGTTGCTGAAGGGGAAATTACACCTGCAAAAAGCGCTGGATTGTGCTTAACTATCGCCGCTATCGGCTACCCGAGTGCTTTTCTCCAGGAAAATGTCATGCCAATTCGTTTCGAATTCCAACGCAGCCTGTTCAGGATAAAAATCAACATCCTGGTCGCCCTGTGCGTGCTGATTACGGTAGCCAGCCTGGCCCGGCTGGGTATATGGCAGCTGGACCGTGCTGCGGGAAAACTTGCCGAACATCAGGCCGTCCAACTCGAATACCAGGAAAAAGCCCTGCGGCTGGAAGAAATCCCGGTAATGGAACTGCAACCAGAAAATAATGAGCTGCAGAACCGCCATGTGTCATTAAGCGGCACTTATGAAAATGAGCACAGCATACTGCTACTGGCCCAGTTCTACGATGGTCAACTCGGTTACAGTGTGGTGACACCGCTGCGCCTGGAATCGAACCAGCAGCTGGTGCTGGTCAACCGGGGCTGGATTACAGCGGTCCTGCGAACCGATAGCCAGCCAAATCTACAGCCTTACCATGAACCAGTGGCTATCACCGGGCAGATACATCTACCCGAGCCTAGACCCCGGGCCTATGCCGAGCAGCTGGATAGTTCAACCTGGCCGCTGCGTATGCGCTACCTGGATTTTATGACGATTAATGAAAAACTAGGCGAACCTGTGTTTCCCTTCGAGGTCAGGCTTGCCGATACCCAGCCAAGCGGGCTTATCAGGCATTGGCCAGCTGTACATATCAACATTAATCAGAACCTGTCCTATGCCATGCAATGGTTTGCCCTGGCCCTTCTTGTTTCGCTGGTAAGTCTCCTGGCGAGCAGCAACCTCTGGTCGCTGATACGGGGCCCGCGTTAAGCAGCCAGGTTTGCAACGAGCCGCCGTAACCTTGCTGCCTCAGCATCGCCTGGCCAGCCGGCAGATCAGGTTTTTACCATGCCGCCATCAACCATCAGCGATTGACCGGTAATATTGACGGCGTTTTCAGATGCCAGAAACAAGACTGCATTACCAATGTCTTCAACGGTCTGCGGGCGTTGCAAAGGCGTTCGGTCGAATATGTGTGGATAGTCTCCCCTGGCGATACCCTGAAACCAGTCATCCGCGTTCTGTCCCTTAAACTCTTCAATCTCATTGACTGCCCTAGCGGCATTACTTTTCCAGGCATCGGTATAGACAATTCCCGGGCAGACTGCATTGGCATTAATATTATAAGGCCCTAACAGTTCGGCCAGGGTCTGAGTGTAGTTGATCAGCGCGGCTGTCATGGCGCCATAGGATGGATGGACAAAATGATTGAGCATCTTATCTGACAATGACGTCCGCCCGGCAATAGAAGATATGATGATGATCTTGCCGCATCGCCGCTGCCGCATATGCGGCAGCACCGCTTCTGTCATCTGCACAACCGGTAGCAGGTTCTGGGCATACAGCGCATTCCATACCGCTGCTACTGGCCCGAGTTCGTGCTGATCCGACTCAATTGCCTGCTTCGGTGCTGCCCCTACATTATTAACCAGAATATCAATTTGACCGTACTGACTGAGCGCATGATCGCGTAGTTCCAGCATTTTGCCTGGATCGGTGATATCACCGACCACAGAACTGCTTTGGCCGCCTGACTGATTTATCTGAGCCACTGTCTCAGCAGTGGTATCAACAGCATAGGAATTGACCACCACCTGCGCGCCCGCCCTGGCCAGGCTCAGCGCGATACCACGACCGATGCCTCGGCCTGCCGCCGTTACGATTGCCACCTTGCCCTGTAACTGCATTTTCTCTCCTTATTAAAGAAACGATTGGATTAAAAAAACGTTTGGATTAAAGAAACGATTGACAATAAAAAAATATAGCGAATAAAAAATCAATAATGAATAGAAAAATAACATCGGGTAAAAATAAATACTGCATAAAAAAATACCTATTTAATATCTGCCCGTACAACTGAATCGATATTGCCGGATCGCTGCAATCAAAACCCCTGTTTATAACGACGCTCTGCAATCTTACCAATGGCACAGCTGAGCAGTGCCCAATATAATTATCAGTCTGCCGCGAACCTGGACGCGCAGCTAGACCATAGACAGGAAGAGTCTTTCGAAGAACCAGAATGCAGCCAGCACGCCAATAGGCCAGGCAAGCAACCTTGGCACAGCAACCCGCTTAGTCAATCCCAGGCCACCGCTGAAGCTTCGGTACAGCGCTAACGCCAGCATGAGGACGATGATATAGCCGAGCTGACCTAACTCCACGCCGATATTAAACGCCAGCAGTGCTGTCATTATTTCGTTTTCCGGCAGTCCCAGGTCAACAATTGCACCGGCAAAACCCAGGCCATGCAGAAGACCGAAACAGGCTGCCATCAGCAGTGGGGATCGCCAACTCCAGGTATCTTTCTGGTCGCGCAGCAATTCAGCCGCGACAAACACAATGCACAATCAAATAACTGCCTCCACCGCTAATATCGGAACCCTTATCAGCCCCAGGATAGCCAGTATCAGGGTCAGAGAATGGCCAACCGTAAAGCCCGTAATCATCAGTAACAGTCTTTTCACTAAGCCTGCCATCAGGACCAGGCAGGTCACAAAAAGCAGGTGATCAAATCCACCCCATATATGCTGTGTTCCCAGCGATAGATATTCATAGGCAACCTGCGCTTTGCTGGTATTACTTGCCAACACGATTCGACGAGACGCCGGTAAGGCATGAAACACGGCAACTGCCCCGTCCTGGCTGGTAACTCTGACAATGGTCGACAGCGATGGATTGCTTTGTGGGTAGTCAAGGACCACCGCCGTTGGCAAGGCGTCGTTTGCGCACGCATAACGCTTCAGGCCCTGATAGGCAACTCTGATCCGGTACAAACCCTCAGAATCATGGGATGGTGAATACTGCAGGCTGCAATCACCCGCGAGGTTTATGTCAGGCACAGCAGCAGCTTCAACACTATCAGGTACCCGCCAAGTTACACTGTAATTCACAGCAGTGTCCTGAATCACCTCAATATAGACCGGCCGGCTATCGTGTGACCAGACCTGTGCAGCGCAGACACTAGCGGTTACCAGTAACGCTCTTCGTAATACACGCAGGGACAATGATAACCGCCGCAATCTTCGCGGCATCAAAACCATCTGAACACGGATACTAGACCTGCCATACACGGCCCGCGGTTCAGCCATTGGCACAGGTAAATAGCAGATAAAGGAATTTCAATTGGCTAGCAACTGCGGGTCAATTCTAACCTGGAAATCCGCTATAACCTGGTCGATGTAGTACTGCTGATTAGTGCGTTTGATCTGATTACGCAGGTCAACCAGGACACGCCCGGCGACTTCCTCAAAGTCGGGCGTCCGGGCCGGCTTATTCTCCGCCATAACAACGAGATGGCTGCCGTGTTCAGACTGGATGACCCCTTGCCAGCGCATCGCTTGAACTGGCAGGGCAAACACCTCGGTTGCCATCGCTGCACCAAAATGATCAGCCACCTGTGGCTGCGATTTTTCAACATAGTTAATATGGTAGGGAAACCGATCGCCGAACTGTGCAGCATGTTCTAAACCCAGCTCCTGGGCGTTCAAGCGCTCCAGCAAGGCGGCCGCTTTGGCTTCAGACACCGCTTGCCCATGTTTACTGGCACTGTAGAATACGTGAGCAAAAGAAATAGTAGCAGGCTGTGTATACTGGGCTAAATGCGCCAGATAGTGATCTTTTATAGCGTCATCTCGCAACGCTGTTTGATCAAAAACCAGACCTTCGGCAATAAAATCCATTTTCTGTACCAAACGCCTGCGAATCACATAATC
The DNA here is from genome assembly GCA_028822125.1 of Pseudomonadales bacterium. Classification (GTDB taxonomy): domain Bacteria; phylum Pseudomonadota; class Gammaproteobacteria; order Pseudomonadales; family Azotimanducaceae; genus UBA9926. The sequence continues at coordinate 3,950 of JAPKEK010000316.1, forward strand.
CCCCTGTTCAAATCCAAAATCCAGGGCTCTTCTGTACAGTGCTTCTTCTCTTACGAACTGTTCAATGACCTGCTCCCTGGCAGGCCCTGAAAAACTGAAAAAGCGCTCTCTTGCTGCCAGTGGGTTAAATGACTTTGACCGGTACTGCATGAACTCAAGTAAGGCCACCTCATCTACGTTAATGGTGTTTTTATCCGTAACGTCAGCCTCATCTGAAGCCCAGTAATACGCAGCAAAAATAACACCCCCCAGAAACAGGAAATACATCACCGGTTCACGAAACAAACTTTGTTTCACTAGGGGGTATACCAGACCGGTGACGTATAAGCTCGATCCTGAATAACCCTGGGAATTTCTGCATCGAGCTCCAGG
>JAPKEK010000317.1 GCA_028822125.1 Pseudomonadales bacterium
TTTACATCTGGTACGACAGGATTGCCGAAAGCTGCGGTGCTGTCCAATCGGCGTTATCTCATGAGCGCTGATATGTCAGCCATGGCGGGCTATAAATGTACGGAAAAAGATCGATTGTATATCTGTCTGCCACTTTACCATGGCACTGGGTTGATGGTGGGAGCGGGCGCTGCATTTACATCGGGTGCCAGTATGTTTGTTCGACGCAAGTTTTCGGCTTCCAGTTTCTTAAAAGAAGTCCGTGAAAACAGTTGCACCTGCCTTGTTTATATCGGTGAGTTGTGCCGTTACCTGTCAAACACTGAGGCCAAGCCTGATGATCATAAAAACCCGCTTCGAGCGATGATGGGTAATGGCCTGAGGCCCGATGTCTGGAAGGGTTTTAAGCAACGTTTTGGGATTAAGCGGGTGGCCGAATTTTATGGTGCGTCAGAAGGTAATGTCGCATTTGCGAACCTGATGAATAAAGACTGCACGGTTGGGATGACCTCTGCCGAAGTGGCTTTAGTTGAATACGACGTCGACAATGATGAGATCGTCAGAGACGCCCAGGCGCGGTGTGTTCAGGTTGTTCCCGGAGAACCAGGTTTGTTGTTAGGGAAAATTACTGAAGATACTGTATTTGAAGGCTACACTGATAAACAGGCAACTGAAAAAAAGATTATCCGCGATGTGTTTGAGACAGGTGATGCCTGGTTTAACTCCGGGGACCTGATGTCTACAGTGGATGTTGGTTTTAGCCTTGGCTACCCGCATTACCAATTCGTCGATCGAGTGGGTGATACTTATCGTTGGAAATCCGAGAATGTATCTACCAATGAAGTAGGTGAAATTCTAAATGGTTTTGATCAGATTAAATTCTGTAATGTTTACGGGGTTGAAATACCAGGCACGGATGGGCGTGCGGGAATGGCAGCGATCACGCTAGCGGATGGTTTGCAGAGTCTGGATGTTGAAGCGTTTGCGCTATTTGTACGGGCACAACTACCCGCCTATGCCATTCCTGTGTTTGTGCGGGTTCAACAGGAAATTGATGTTACCGGCACCTTCAAGATGGTTAAGGGGGATCTGCGTAAGCAAGGCTATAATCTGCACTTGTTTACAGATCCGGTGTATCTGTTACTGCCAGGTCAGGCCCACTATCAATTGCTGGATGAAAGCAGTTTGCAATCAATAGAAGCTGCCCAAGCCGGCTTTTGAAGCGTAGCGCCAGGCTAGTGTCCAGAGGCGATACAGTGTGGTTGCACTGTACCCTTGTCTACTGCATCCAGCCCTTCTCGACTGCGTTCGATAATGAGGTGAAGTTGACATCTGTTTCCTGTCCACGCATCTTGATGGGGCATTGAAGGGGATAACGCCTATGAGTGTGACTGCTTGTAGTATCAGGATCGGACCTTATACTTTTGATATACGACGAGCCGGTGAGAAAGGCGAAGCCGTTATTTTGTTGCATGGGTTTCCGGAAACCTCGCATATGTGGGTTCCGTTGATGGTGCGCCTGGAGGCTGAAGGCTATCAATCTGCTGCTGCTGACCAACGAGGCTACAGTGAAGGTGCCAGGCCTGCTGATACTATGGACTATGCTTATTCAGAACTGGCAGCAGACGTTATTGGCCTGGCGGATGCACTTGGGTTTCAGCGGTTTCATCTTATAGGTCATGACCATGGGGCCGGACTTGGCTGGTTAGTGAACCATCTTCACGCGGATCGGGTGATCAGCTGGACGGCTTTGTCTGTACCCCATATCGACGCTTTCAGCCAGGCGGTTGCAAATGACTCTGATCAGTCCGAGAAGAGTCAATATATTCAGTTTTTCCAGGAGCAAGGCGCCGCAGAGGCTGCCTTTGAAGACAATAACTATACATTGTTGAAATCTGTATGGGATAAATCAGATGAGGCGCAGATACAGGAATATTTGAGAGTGTTCAGGCAGGATGGGGCTCTAACAGGAGCACTTAACTGGTATAGAGGATCAATGTCTGGTGCTTCGCCCAGGCAGCCGATCGGCATGATATCTAATCCAACGCTGATGATCTGGGGTAATCAGGATCAGGCCATTGGCCGAAAGAGTATTGATGCAACCCCGGCCCTGATGTCAGGTTACTATCGGCTTTTGGAGCTTGATGCCGGGCATTGGCTGATGCAGGAAGCCGAGGATGCGGTTGCGGATGCTGTTATAACTCATTTAAGGACGTTTCCCGATCAATGAGACAGGCGCGACGGGCAGTGCCACCAGTATTTAGTCACTGGGTAAGCAGCAAGCTGGGATCAGCGTTTGGAGTATCCATATCCAAAGGTTTTGGATAGAAGACGATGAGGTTCGGATTGGCCGTAACTGCTAATTTAGATTAATTTCGAGTCGAGTCGAAATAACCGATCAAGGCCGGATGGAATCCCGCTAATTGAGAAAGACATGGTCAAAGAGAAACTTAATTTTAAGCTAAAGCTTGCCTATGGAATAGGTCAGGCCGGGGAGGGCATGTTTGGCACGGGATTGAGTTTCTTCCTGCTTTTTTATTACAGCCAGATACTTGGACTGAGCCCTGGTTTGGCGGCCTCAGCTATCGGTATAGCGGTCATTGTGGATGCTTTTTCCGATATTTTTGCTGGCTCACTATCGGATCATTGGCAATCCAAATACGGTAGAAGGCATCCTTTTATGTTTGCTTCTTTCCTGCCGTTGTCGGCTTGTTTCTTTTTATTGTTTTTTCCTTTGGTATCTTCTGACTGGGCATTGTTTATCTGGTTGGCGGTTTTTACTAATCTGGCACGAACCATGATGTCCCTTTATCACGTACCGCATATCGCGCTGGGTGCAGAGATTACAGAAGATATTGAAGACAGGACTGCGCTAGTCGCCTATCGGCAGTTTTTCGGTAACATCGGCGCGCTTTTTGCGCTGATATTGTTTTTCCTGGTTTTTTCTCCTGTGTTCAGAAGCGAAGGTGCTGAAGGTCGTTTTGTGCCAGAGGCCTATGTTCCCTGGGCTCTTTGTGTGGCCGGAGCAATGGCCCTGACCATTTTCTGGAGTGCCTGGGGTACGCGAGGGGTAATCCCCTTTCTTCTCAAAGTTGAACCTCAACCGAAGGTTTCGATAGTCACCATTTTCTATCGGCTTTTCAGTGACTTTAAAGAGGTAACTAAGAGCAGGAATTTTCGGTTCTTATTTACCGGGGTGCTGGTCGTCTACATTATGGTTGGTGTGACCGGAACGCTGGATATCTATATGTTCACCTATTTCTGGGAATTGGATGAGAAAATTATAATTCCTGTGCTGGTTGCCTACGGCGTTGGCAATGCGTTGGGTACTTTTGCTTCGGTCAGGTTGTTTTCCAGGTTTGGGAAAAAAGCCTGCCTTATCTTCGGTGGCCTTTGCTGGGCTTTTTTCCAGACCTTACCGGTTGTGCTGAGGCTGTTGGAGTGGTTCCCCGATAATGGTGATGCTTTGCTCATGCCACTTCTGGTGGCCCTGAAAGTTATCCAGGGATTTTCCACAGCACAGGCCAATGTTGGATATGGTTCGATGATGGCGGATGTCTGTGATGAGCATGAATATCAGACCGGCCGCCGCCAGGAAGGTGCTTTTTTTGCGGCTGTTGCGTTCTCGGCCAAGGCCACCAGTGGCTTTGGCGCAGTTATCGCTGGCTGGGCATTGGAATTTATAGACTGGCCGGTAGGGCCAGAAATCAGAACGGCAGCAGACGTAGCCCCGCAGACCCTATTAGACATGGGTATCTTTTACGGGCCTATTATTGCTGGGTTAGGATTCATCTCAGTTTTATTTTATACGGGTTATAGATTAACGCCGGAACGGCATGCTGAAATTCTTGTGGAACTTGCTGTTACGAGAAAATATGCTACGGATAAGATCAAGCATTAAATTCTGGCTTTAGTCTCAGGTCTGTGCCCACCCGGCATGGAAGAAAGGCTGGTGTTGTTACCTGGGCTTAAGAGCCTTTAGAAATTTATGAATATGGTGAATTCGTTTGATAAGGTTAAGAAAAACAGATTGAAAAGAAGAGGTGGCAGCAATGGCTGAAATGCAGGAGGTTCTAGATCCCTATTCGATTCCTCTCGATGATATTGATGTTTCTGATCCCCAATTGTATGAAAATGATGCGCACTGGCCCTACTTTGAGCGACTCAGGAAAGAGGCGCCCATTCATTATTGCAAGGACAGTCTGTTCGGTCCCTACTGGTCGATCACTCGATATGCAGACATCATGGATATTGAGAAAGATACTCAGACCTATTCCTCGTTCCCAGCCGTTGTCATGGGGGACCAGGATCCAGAATTCACTGTCGAACAGTTTATAG
>JAPKEK010000318.1 GCA_028822125.1 Pseudomonadales bacterium
AGATAACGGGAAATATTTCCGGCCCGTTGCTGGGTTTTGAGATGCTCACCGCATTTTTTCTTGAAGCTTCCTTCCTTGGGATCATGTTTTTCGGTAAGGGTAAGGTATCGAATCGTACGCATTTTATTGCCACCAGGCTGGTGGCGATGGGTACGACTTTATCGGCTTTCTGGGTTCTGAGTTTGAATTCCTGGATCCTGACACCGGATGGATTTGAGATCAGAGGCGGTATATTTTTGGAGTTTAAAGGCGTTCACCCGCCGGTGGTGCCGGTGTTTATTGCGTTTAGACTCAGGCTCGCCGTTGGCGCTTTAATGATACTGGTTTTCTGGTGGGCGTGCTGATCACCTTGCCGGCTATACTGGCTTATACTTTCTTTGTGTATCGCATTTTTGCAGGTAAAGCCGAAGCATTAACTTATGAATAGTTGTTATTTTACTTAAGCCTTTGAATAGTTGCTATTTTGCTTTTAAGGTTTGCAATCTGTATTGATAACCAAGGAAGATAATCCCTGGGATCGAATTATTGTCCCTGCAGGCTGGATAGGCAGGCGTAGCTTCAAGGCACTTAATCCAGTTTGACAGGCTGCTCCGTTTCTGCAGGATAACCGACCACCTAGGCCTATCGCCTGCTAGTCTCGGCTGGGGTTAAAGTGGCTGTTGCGTGCCGGGTAGCAGCCGCTAAACGTTCTTTCCCGCTACTGTGGTAAGTTCATGTGACCGTTATGGATTGCCTGCCGGAACCGGGGGCCTGGGGTTTTTCCGGCCATGGCTCTGGCGCGTCAAAACGCTGCCAGCTTCCACTGGTCATAACCCCATCCAGGGTATCAACGGCATCCCAGATATCGGTATAACGTATATACAAGGGAGCAATGCCGAAGCGTACCGTATCCGGAGCGCGGAAATCACCGATCACACCTTCGGCGATGAGGGCCTGCATAATCGCATAACCGTGCTTATGCGCAAACGAGACATGGCTACCACGTTGTTCTGCTTGCTCGGGGCTGATTAAATAGAATCCGTATGCCGAGCAACGCTGCTCGACCAGGTCAATTAGTAACTGCCCCATGCGCATTGATTTCTCGCGCAGGGACCTGGTATTGACCTGTTCAAAGGTTTCCAGACCCTTTTCAACCAAAGCCAGGCTGACGATAGGCTGTGTACCACTGAGCATCTGAGAGATGCCTGTAGCGGGGCGATAGTCTCGCTCAAATGCAAAAGGATCAGCATGTCCCCACCAGCCTGTTAAGGGTTGCAGGACCTGGTTGTGAAGGCGCGTTGCCATAAAGAGATAGGCGGGGCTGCCCGGACCACCATTCAGGTATTTGTAGGTGCAGCCAATGGCAAAATCAACACCACTTGTATTCAGGTTGACTTCCATAGCACCCGCGGAATGGCACAGGTCCCAAATAGAAATTGCGCCTGCATCATGCGTTTTCTCTGTGATACTGTGCATGTTCAGCAATCTTCCGGTTTTATAGTGCACCTGGGTCAAACAGACAGCAGCCAAGTCATCGTTGATTGCATCAATAATTTCATCTGCCTCAGCATAACGGATGGTGTAATCTGTTTTTAGCTGCGCAATCAGGCCCTGGGCGATATAGTTATTGGTTGGGAAGTTACTGCTTTCCAGCAGGATTACTTTTCTGTCTGGTCTCAGTTTCAGAGCGGCCGCCAGTACTTTATACAGATTGATGCTCGTTGAGTCAGTGACAACAACTTCACCAGCTGCCGCGCCAATGAGTGGGGCAATTCTATCGCCCAGGCTGTAAGGCAGATCAAACCAGCCTGCGTTGTTCCAGCTTTGTATCAGGCCCAGACCCCAATCTTGTTCTACCGTCTGGTAAACCTGTGAAAGGGCCTGGGAAGGCATTGCACCAAGGGAATTACCATCCAGGTAGATCACCCCATCGGGAAGGGAAAATCCACTGCGCAATTCTGCCAGAGGGTCATCCTGGTCCCATTGTCTGCACTCTTGCCTGGTTATCACCGTCATTTGAGGCCAATCTTTGATAGTATGAATCAGCCAGTTTATATTATATTGCTCCGTTTGCGGTTACCTGCGGTATAAACTAGGTCATCCAGCCTTCGTTTCGCGTCAGGATTACCTTTGAACATGAACAAGCCATTTCCTCCAGCAGGTTTTCCCCTTCCAGAGAATATCGAGCGATCTGAACTGGTTCTCAGTTGTGCTCGATTCAATGATAACCTGCAGTTTTTTACTGATAAGCTTGGTTTTAAGCTGGATTCCATCTCTCCTGCCGATAACCCCCGGGTAGCCCAGATCAGTGGTTATGGACAGTGTATCCAGTTGCAATTCGGCGAGGATCCCGAAGCGCCTTTAACCCTCCGGCTGCTGTATCAAAGCGCTAATGAGGATGAGGATGAGGATGAGGATGAAGAAGAAGTAATTCTGATCGCACCGAATGGCACCTGCATTGCTTTTGCCCCAGCCACTGAAGCGCCCACCGTGCCAGCGATTTGTCAGTCTTTTGTGCTGAGTAAAAAACATAGCCCTTCAACCTGGAGCGACGGACGCGCGGGCATGTCCTACCGTGACCTGATTCCAGGACGGCAGGGTGGCCGGTTTATCGCTTCGCATATTCGAATACAAGAAGGTGGACCGGTGGCGGACTACAACCACTATCACAACGTCCGCTTTCAGATGATTTACTGTTATAAAGGCTGGGTTCGGGTTGCTTACCAGGATCAGGGTGCGGATTTTGTCTTGAATCCAGGTGACTGCGTTATGCAGCCACCGGGAATACGCCACAGGGTGATAGCGTGCTCGCCTGGGCTGGAAGTCGTCGAAATCAGTTGCCCTGCAGAGCACCAGACCTGCGTGGACCATGATATCGAGTTACCCACTAAAGATTTAAGCCTTGAGCGACTGTTTGCCGGACAAGGCTTTGTACGGCACCAGCAAGACGAGGTCCAATGGGGCCCCTGGCGTTTAGCTGGGTTTGAGGCGCTTGATATGGGCATTGCTAGGGCAAGCCAGGGGCTGGCCGCTGCTTATCACGTTCGAGCCGTGGAAACTTCAGACAGTAAGGTGAGCGTAATCAAGCACGATGAAGAATTCCTGTTTCTTTTCATATTAACCGGCCAGGTCACGCTGGCATGCGAATCTCACGGTGAAAATCATATCTCTGCGGGGGATGCCTGCGTAATCCCAGCAGGTCACAGCCATGCCCTACTCAACGGTTCCAGCGGGTTGGAATTCCTGGAAGTAAGGCTATCCGCCGATTTCAGTTTAGTCACCGAGACCATGGACCTAAAACGGTTAATGGAAATTGTTTAATGGATTAGATTCTTGCAGTTGTTGATCTGGTTTGGTTCACCTCGGTCATTCAGATTGAGATTACCCGAACTTGCTACCGGGTCGGCAATGCCCAGTAAGGCAGCACTGGCGAGTATTTCTGTGCTGCGGGTATACCCTAAAGTTCCGAGTAGACTGGGGTTAACCATGGGTTAATCATGGGTTAATCATGGGTTAATAAGGAGAAGCACATTAATCGTAATCAACTGCAGTTGTTAATCATCTGCCAGCTTGGCACGCTTATCATTGCCGGGGTGGTTACCACCATGGGCCTGATCGTTCCCAAGGCAGCCGAATTTTATCAGGTAGGGGTGACTGAAATGGCTTCTCAGTTCACCTGGTTCACCGGTGCGGGATTGATTGGCCAGTTTATCTCGTTCTTTATTTTCGATTATTTTTCAATAAAACGAGTCATGCTGCTATCTCACCTGGTTTGCGGTTTGTCCCTGGTAGCGGTTCATCTGACCGTGAACTTCGAGCTGCTGGCGATTCCGTTTTTCTGTTTCGGAGTTGCCATCAGCACTGCGCTTTGCGGATCAAGCACACTGATTGCGCAGGTCTGGGATGGCCGTGTCCGGCATGCCGCGATTGTCGGCCAGGATGCCATGTTTAATGGTGGTGGCGTTATCTTTGCCGCCCTGACATCATGGTTTCTTGCTCATTCCTTCCCTTTTAGTAGCACTTACCTGGTTACCTTTGGCGTCATTACTTTGGTCATTGTATTGATGCTGATAACCGACTTCTCGATGGAGACAGGTGCTCAGCAGGAGTCTGAAAGTAATCTGCACACTGAATGGAATAGCCGTATGGTGCTAATAGGGGTGAGCCTGCTGCTGTATATGATGGCGAAAATAGCCGTATTCATCTGGGCGCCGCAATACATAACAGAGAAATTTTCTGTTGATCCATCGGTCGGCGGCCAGTTCATGTCAAACGTATTCACCACGGCAATGGAGCCGATCAGTGCCGTGGTGAATACGTTTG
>JAPKEK010000319.1 GCA_028822125.1 Pseudomonadales bacterium
AGTGAGACCAACACAGGACACGCCGTCATCCAAATAGCTAGCGGTGGAGACAACGCCATCATCATTTACGGCGGTACTAACAGGGAAATTCAAGCCAGTGAAACCATCAAATTCTTTGCTGACCGCGCTGCAGACGACTTACTGTTATTACAAAATGAAGTAAGTTGCAATGAAACAGCAATACGTACAGCCAAAGAAAAAGGTATGACGGTTGGCTTCAATGTAGCGCCCATGACTCAGGACGTTTTTGATCTTCCTCTAGACCTAATCGATTATTTTATTATCAATGAGCATGAGGGACGGGCTCTGGCTGCAACAGACAATCTGGAAGACGTACCGAATCGCCTGATTGAACAGTATCCCCACTGCAGGGTGTTGCTGACCCTGGGCAAACACGGTTCATGGTACAAAGACGCAACAACGGAAATCAAACAAGCGGCATTCAATGTAGAAATGGTTGACTCAACAGGAGCGGGAGATACTTTTACTGGCTACTTCTTCGCGGCCCTTCAGGCAGGCGCATCGACACAGTATGCTTTAACTAGAGCAAGTGCAGCCGCTGCCTTAAGTGTTACCCAGCCAGGTGCCGCGACATCGATACCCACCGCGGGACAGGTCGACCATTTTCTTCAGAATCAACAGGCCTAAGTGTTACTGAAACTCAAATGGAGCAATTGACAAGCCGATGTGTAATCCTTCTTTTCAACCCAGTTCAAGGGTTTCCTGACTTCCTTCACAGACAGGGAATGCGCCAGGTAGTCAGGATGGAAAGGCACGAGTTGGCCTTTCACCTCGCCGCCAGCCAAAATTGATTCACTCGGCACTGGAACAAAGATTTTCATAGATTATTACCATATTAACTACTGCTTACTATACAGGACAATAGGGAAATCAGCGCTCAGGCACAGTGAAGAATCGCTGGATAATTGTGGAAAACTAGTGAAAGAATAAATTTTTTCTGTTTTCATCTGGTTACAGCGTCAAAATGTTCTGCATCTGATCCTGAAATTAGACAAAAAGAAGCATAAAGTAAGCAATCATCACAGCTCAATTGTCTGCAATTAAATTTATAAGGAGCCTGGTATGGCTAAGCGCATCGTCATTGTTGAGGACGACCCGGATCAACGAAACAACTATATCGACGCCATCTCTAAAAAAGGTTATGAGGTCAGGGCATTTGCATCAAGAACCGAAGCGCTGGCCGGATTTGATAAAGAACTACCCGACCTGGTCATTCTCGATATTATTCTTGGTGATGAAGTCGATGCTGGATTTGAACTTTGCCGTGATCTGCTTGCCAGATCACCTAATCTGCCTGTCATTTTTCTAACAGAACGAATAGCAGAGATAGACAAAATCAGTGGTTTAAGGCTGGGTGCCTGGGATTATCTGCCAAAACCCATTTCACTCGATTACCTGTCTGAGAAAATCAGCTCACTCATTCGTATTCACAAGGCCAGAAGCCTAACCATACAGGGGTCAAGTCAAGCCAAGCTGGTTGGTGACATGTCAATCGATCAGGAAGCACTGCTAGTATCCTGGAAATCCCAATCGATTAATCTCTCTGGAACGGAGTTTCGAATGCTGGCTAAACTGGTCAGAGTGCCCGGCCACGCCGTGTCCTACGATACGTTGATGAACGCAACTATGCAGTCGCTTGTTACCAACAATACTATTAATACCCATATGAGGAATATTAGAAAGAAGTTTGAGGCCGTCGATGCGGAGTTCAACTGCATAAAAAGTGAATACGGTTTTGGTTACCGCTGGTATGCACAACCATGAGAGGATCAGCAGCATAAATAAATGAAAGCGACCACCATCAAGGGCCCCAACCTCGGTACTAAATTATTCATCCTGATGAGTTTCATACTTGTCGTCATACCCTGGTTCAGCTATCTCTATCTGAGCGAAATGGAAGATTTCCTGTTTGAGAGTCAGGCCAACGCCCAAATGTTAACAGCCGAAGGCATTTCGACTTTACTCAACGGAAGAGCGGACCTCTTCAATGAGTTACCCCTGAGCCCTGATGGCTATGAACGGCTCTATGCCCATCCACTCGAAAAGCCAATTCGGATCGACGGCAATCGGACTGACTGGGAGGATTTGCTCGACTATAACGTGGGCTTCGGAACCAGAACAGTGCCTGACGACCAAACCCAGCTGGTAAACCAGTTTTACCTGGTGCTCGGCGAACACAATGATCAGGTCTACGCATTTGTTCAGGTACTCGATGACAGTATCATATTCAGAAATCGCAATATCCTTCGCCTGGACCTGTCAGATCATATTCGAGTGACCTTTACCGGGAAAGACGGCGAGATACAGAAATTAGTCATTACAGCCACCGAGGAAGGGGTCACCACAGCATATGCGGTAGAGCAAAACTGGCGCTATGCACTTATGGGCGAAGCTGAAAATAAAGTGCCTGGCGTGCTCACTAAAACCGCCAATGGATATTCAGTTGAGTTTCGCATCCCGCTGGAACTTTTAGGCTCAACCAAGAACTTTGGTTTAGCTGTCGTCGACGTCGATAGCATGGAATCCAGGTCAATTGAATCAATTACGGGCACCCTGCCATCGGCAGGACGAGAAGCTTTTGGTCTGGTTTTACTTAAATCACCTGAGGTTCTGCGAATTATTGAGGGACTGGGTTATTCAGGCGCCAATATCCAGGTTATCGATGCCCAGCAAAGGGTTCGAGCTGAAGTTGGCAGCTATCGCGATACCAGCAAAACGCTACAAAATATCGAATCTGGCAGTTCGGTACATTTGCTCAAGCGCCTGGTTAACGGGCTCCTTAATCCTGTCTATCAGATTATAGACGCGAGTCTTCGAAACCAGGAATATACGCGGGAAGATAACATGATCACTGAGGCCTTACAGGGTAATCCGGGCTTCGACCATCTATATTCAGATGATCAGGGCGAAATGATAATAGCTGCTCACCCGATCATCGACCAGAATGCCGTGATTGGCGCCGTCGTTCTGAAGCAGAGCACCAATAGAATCCTTGAAGTTCGTCGCGATGCGCTCAAGCGCATCGTCAACTTCTCGATTATATCCGTCATTTTATTTGCGGGTATTATTCTCGGTTTTTCTGTCAGACTGGCCGGCAGAATCAGGCGCCTGGGTGCAGAAGCCAATAATGCTATCGATATCTATGGCCGCCTGAGAACCAGCAAAATCTCGTCTGAGACAGATTCTGGAGACGAAATAGGAGACCTGGCCAGGAGTATTTCAGGGATGCTGACCCGGCTACACCAACACAATCAGTTCCTGGAGAATATGCCCAGGACGCTCCGACACGAGATAAATAACCCGTTAAATGCACTATCGACCTCCCTGCAAAACCTTGAAGGCCAAACCGATGATAAAGCAAAAACAAAATATCTGGATATTGCAAAAAGAGGTGTCAACAGAATAGGTATGATCGTTCAGAACCTGGCCGATGCAGCCAGCCTCGAAGAGGCACTGATAGGAGAGGAAATGGAGGTTATCAACCTCCATAATCTAATCAAAAACTATCTCGCCAACTGTAAAGTTGTCCACCCTAAGGTGCAATTCGAATACCAAGGTTCAGATCTGCCCGCCTATGCTCAAATCTGTGATTTCCGCATAGAGCAGCTTCTCGACAAATTAGTAGACAATGCCATCGATTTTGCTTTACCTGAAACAACGGTCAAACTGGGTCTAGCTTCAAGTGATCAGACGATAAACTTTTTTGTTGAAAACCAGGGAGATCCTATTCCGGAATTAATTAAAGACAGTCTGTTTGATTCGATGGTCACTGCCAGAGACAAGAACCCGGACAATCGATTGCACTTTGGTATCGGCCTTTATGTTGTCCGGGTGATAGCAGACCATCATCGAGGCAGCGTCCAGGCAATTAATCTTAGCCAAAATAGTGGCGTTCGCCTGGAGGTGACATTACCTCGCTATATCAATACTGAACCGAATAAATCCACAACTCTGGCGGACGCCATCAGTTGATCTGAACTTTCCCTCGCCCAGCGTGTGGACTGGGAATGGCAGTCAACTGCCACTGACCTTTTACGCCAGCGGCGGTCAGCATCTCAATCAAGGAAATACTGATCTGACTGGTCAGTACAAAATCCAGCCCCTCTCCCTGTCTTGGCAATAATTGCAAGCGCATTAAGCCATCTTTAAGTAGGGAATAGTTTAGCTTGAAAGCCACTGGCACGACCTGCTCTAGCGGATAACTCTCTTCTGAATCAGCAAAAGGTTGCTGAAAATCAGCCTGTTCCAGGGCCTGTTCTCGCTTGAA
>JAPKEK010000320.1 GCA_028822125.1 Pseudomonadales bacterium
ACCGCATTTCCTGTTTCATGAGCCATTGTCGAGTGAGTGTACGCGGGAAACACTCCTTTTTACTGTTGTCGTGGTAACCAATGCTGCCCAGATAGTTGCTTATAGCAGCATCATAGGCTGCTATCCTCTGGAACGCCTTACAGGCTAATTCAAAACGGGTTGCGTCGCTTATAGCACCTTGGTGTTCGGTCAATTCGGCGAGTACCCGTGGGTAGTCTCCTGGATCAACAACGACCGTCGTTCTGGTATAATTTTTGGCTGCCGATCTGACCATGGCCGGGCCGCCAATATCAATATTGTCAATAGCAGTCTCAAGCGTGCAATTCAAATCAGCTGTTACGGCTTCAAAGGGATAAAGATTTACCACTAGTAGGTCGATCGCTTCAATATCATGAGCTGCCATGATTTCAGCATCCTGAGGTAAGCGGCCTAACAAACCACCGTGTATTTTTGGATGTAGCGTCTTTACCCTGCCATCCATCATCTCCGGAAACTGAGTATGTTCGGCTACTTCCTGAGCGTCCATTCCGTGTTGCACGAGTAACTGGTAGGTCCCGCCGGTTGACAGAAATTCTACTCCCATCTCTGCCAGTGGTTTGGCGAATTCTATTAAACCACTTTTGTCTGAAACGCTGACTAATGCTTTACGAATAACTGGATCGGACATAATCTAAACTCTTTATACTCAATTTTTTCCCTAATAACCGTTTTAACCCTGTTAACCCTGTTAACCCTGTGAATCCTGTTAGCCCTGCTAAGGTTAAAGCAGATGATATTTCTTTAATTTACTTCGCAGTGTGCCCCGATTGAGTCCAAGAATTGCTGCTGCCTTGCTCTGATTATGAGCCGTGTACTCCATTACCTTTGCCAGTACAGTCGGTTCAACTTCAGAAAGAACAAGCTCGTAGAGCCCCTCAATCGTTTCCCCGGACATGATCTGGAAATAAGCAGTCAAGGCTTCATCGACGGCTGCAGCGACACCTTTGGTTGTGGCTACAGTCGCTTCAAAGCCTGCTTTATCCTGTCGGACATCCTTACTCATCAAGCAACCTTTAACTGTGATGGACAGCTGCTGGCAATGAAGTCAATCTGATTCTTTGAGTCTTCCAGAGCATTGAATTGCCGCCTCAGAAACTGGCTTTCCATGAAATGTTCTTGCAGGAACCAGCCTACATGTTTTCGGGCAATTCTGTGGCCTGCGGTTTCTCCATAAAAATCCACAAGCAGCCCGATATGATCCTGCATCACCGCTGTTTTCTGCTCTAGCGATAAACAGTCGGTCAATCGACCCTGCAGAGAAGCATCGATCCTGCCTGGCAGCCATGGTTGGCCCAGAGCTGCTCTACCAATCATTACCGCGTCTGCACCGGTTAAGCAGATCACCTCTTCGGCCTTTCTTATAGAGTCTATATCACCATTGGCAATGACCGGAATCGAAACCCGGCGCTTGACTTCAGCAATAAGCGGATAATTGACTTTACCGGTAAATCTGCATTGCCGGGTCCTGCCGTGAACCGTTAATGCAGCAATCCCTTCGTTCTCAGCTATTTTAGCAATGCGCACAGCATTAACCTCATCATAAGACCAGCCAAGCCTGATCTTCAGCGTCACAGGAATAGGTACAGCGGCCACAACCTGGCTTACTATTCTCGCCACTAGCGCCTCATCCCGTAACAAGGCGGATCCTGCAGCTTTACGACAAACTTTTTTGGCGGGACAGCCCATATTGATATCGATGATATGTGCGCCTCGAGAAGCAATATCCACTGCTGCAGTTGCCATCATGCCAGGATCTGCGCCCGCTATTTGTACCCACCTCAAGCCGGGCTCATTATCAAATCTGTTTCTATAGCTCGATTTTTCAGACTTCCATAACTTCTGATCACTGGATAACATTTCAGAAACCAGCCAATAACTGCCGAACCTACGACATAGGTTTCTGAAAGGTCTATCAGTCACACCCGCCATCGGCGCAACGACGACTCGACTGTCATGGGAATACGAACCGATTTTCAACATAATCAGATAAGGTGAGAAAAACGCCTATGTTAACAGTTGTTCACGTTCAGGGCATTAATTGCAGACGATATCCGGTCACCAATGGCTGAAGCTCCTCCAAAACGATTGGTAAAGAAACCTGCAAAGAATCGCCAGCACCGATCACGATACGTTCAGATTTAGCTTTCAGATATTCACCAGGAAGAAACACCCTCCTGGCCACCTGCACACCGCGGTCATCGATTAATTCCAGCTGCAAGCTTGGCAGGCGCTGTTCAATGCCACCGCCATTATACAGACGGGCTGTCAGCAATCTCTGCTGAGCCGAGTCAAGTGAAATCATAGCTGACTGCTTGATGATCAGCGCATCCAAATCGACGAAAGCGGGTATTTCGCATGGAAATACCTGGCAGACGCCTCCCAGCCAGCTTCTGATCAGCGAGTTAGATAACAGCGTCTCGGAAAAAATCATAGCCAGTTGCACCACAAAAAGCATCGCCAGTAAGCCAGTGAGCAAGCGAGCGCGTTGGAGATTAAATAGCGCAGCTAATCTACGCGCTATTTCAACGGCCGAAATTTTCCCAGGAACTGATTCGACATTAACCTGTCGCGGCGCCTCTACGCCGGCTTCAGTTAAGCCTGCTACAGCCGCGGGGTCAGTGTTTAAAACGGCAGGTTCTTCCCCTGGCAATTTACCATTGCCCTGCTCATGCTCTTGAGTACCGTGCTCTATCGCATTAAAAATATTCCGACAATGGCCGCACTGCACCTGGCCACCGGCTTTGGCAAGATCATCCAGGGTCAGTCGAAAAGCGGTCTCGCATTCTGGGCATTGAGTCAGCAGCATCGCTTTCCATGGGCGCACACCCATCCATCCCGTTGGGTCTGGGCAACAAAGCTGACTTCCTTTCTATAGGCTGACTGTACCTGCACCTGTTGTTTTTCGAGCACGCCTGAGAGCACGAGATCAGCTTTCGGGCGTAAAGAGGCCGTTAACAAATCAGCTAGATCAATCAAAGGACCCGCTAAAATATTGGCCATTACCACATCGTATTGATCCGTTTCAAATTCTTCGGCAAGGCCGATTTCCAATCGATCTAGAACCCCGTTTAATACCGCATTTTCGCGTGTTGCTGTTAAGGCCTGAGGGTCTATGTCTAATGCAAGACATTTGTCCGCCCCTAATAACAGCGCGGCTATAGCCAGTATTCCAGAGCCGCAACCATAATCCAATACCCGTTTCCCGATCAGGTCCTGGTTGTCCAACCATTCCAGTATTAGCCCCGTGGTCGCATGTGTACCGGTGCCGAAGGCCATACCTGGATCAAGCCGGACGACGGTCCTGGCTTCAACTGGAATATCATATGCTGTGGGTACAACCCATAAATTTCGACCAAACCGCCTAGGTCTAAAGTGCTCCAACCATTGCCTTTCCCACACTTGGTCCTGCAGGGCTTCCACCTGGCGAACCTCTTTTCCAGCAGCTTCGATGTTATCTACAACTTCTGAAATATCTTTATCCTGATCAAATAAACCACAGATATACAAAGACTCCCATAGCGGCATCTCGCCTGGCTTGGGTTCAAAAATGGGATCATCCTGCGAATCCATAAAAGTGACTGCCAATGCCCCATTAGCCCATAAACGCTGTTCACATTCATCAGCATTCTCAGAGTTAACGGCTAAAGTGATCTTTTGCCAATGCATAGGTTGACTGCCTCTCAATTCGATTTTATGCGAACCACCTCTGCCTCTATTATGGAGCCTAGTTAATGACAACAACCCATTGATACTTCTACTGCCAGCATCCACCAGGCAGATTGTCCCTGACCTCCCCTGGGCTCAATTTCGAGCCCCGCCTGCCGTCCGGATTTGCTGATCCGCAGACTGAAGTGCCAGGTCGTACCCTAAAGAACCTAGTCCCGAGATAACACCCACTGCAATTTCTGACAGATAGGAGTGTTTCCTGAATTCTTCCCGACCAAACACATTGGATAGATGAATCTCTATAAAGGGTATCTGTACAGCACTAAAAGCATCGCGCAGGGAAACACTGGTGTGGGTAAAAGCGCCAGGATTAATAATAATGAACTGGGCTTGGGTCCTCGCACCGTGGATAGCCTCTACCAGTTCATGCTCTGCGTTTGATTGATAAAACTGCAACTCGAGCCCAAAGTCTTTGGCTTGATTCAATAACCGACCATTAATATCTTCTAAAGTATCGTAGCCATAAATTTCCGGCTCTCTTGTGCCCAGCAAATTCAAATTAGGGCCATTCAGGACTAA
>JAPKEK010000321.1 GCA_028822125.1 Pseudomonadales bacterium
GTGAAATCCATTTCGCTAACGGCGATGCTTACCGGGGCCAGTGGGTCGATAGATTACGTACCGGTGAGGGTGTTTTGACTTATGGTGAGAGCCATGCTGAAAATACCTGCGATTCCTATGAAGGGGCGTTTCTTAATGATTTAAGACATGGTAAGGGCGTTATATATGGGCTGACGTTAAAGTGGACAAGGTCAGCTGCGAGTATGACACCTGTGACGTACCGTCGGACAGGACATTTCCCCTGATACGACTCTCAGATGCAATCGTTGAGGCTAACGCTTACCCGGCTAGGTCCTAGCCAGCTATGTCTTGCCTGACTTACAATTATTATAATACATGATAAAGTAACCGTAAGTCATTGAAATTTATTTATTTTATAATTAAGTTATGAGATTTACTCTCCTTCCAGATAGACCTACACAAGCTGCCGGATGTTTAGGCTCATTCAGGTTTTTCAAGCTATCTCTGTGCTGCACTTTAGTAGAAGGCTTAACGCGGTGGCTGAAAGGGCCTGATGATGATATGCCCAGGGTTCTTTGATAGAAGATGATAGACGATCTGATAAACCATCTAACCCTATGGCAGCGTCGAAGTGTTTATCGACATGGCGGCCTAAAGGTTTTAGGCTTGCTGTAATCTCAGTTATTGGCAGCAATGATTCCAGATGAATCCGGCAGTAGCCCCAGAACAACCGTATCAAGACCTTAGCAAAGCTGAACGACAGGCTCTGCGCGACGATGGTGTTATCTGTGTGCGAGGGGCCCTGAGTGAAAGGTGGCTTGAAACCATTGCAGAAGGCATGGAACGTATTAAAGCCAGTCCCGGTGTTATCGCAGACATATTATCCATGCCGGAAAAGGGCTTCACCGGTGATCTGTTCATGTGGCGCAAGCACGAGGCGTTTGCAGCTCTTCTATTTGAGTCACCACTGGCACGCCTAGCGCAGCAGGCCATGAACTCAAGGGTGGTGAAGCACTGGTATGACCAGTTGTTCTTGAAGGCGCCTGGTGCTGATGTGCCCACGCCCTGGCATCATGATCTCACCTTTTGGCCGATCAGGGGCAGTGAGATTATCAGTATCTGGATTCCCGTGGACCCGGTAAACAGGGCCTCCAGTGGCTTGGAGTACATCAGGGGCTCGCATCGCTGGGATAACCGCTATAAGGCCATCACACCGGATTATTCGGAGTTCATGGTTAACCCGGAGCTTGAAGATGCGCCTGATGTTGAGGCTAACCGGGCCGCATTTGATCTCCTCAGCTGGGATATGCAGCCTGGTGATATATTGATTTTTCATCCGCTGATTGTGCATGGCTCGGGCGGCAATCAGTCAATGACAAGGCATCGCCGTGCCCTGTCAAGCCGCTGGGTGGGCGAAGACGTATTTTATGATCCCAGGCCCCATACTATGCCGTTGCCACCCGGCCATGGCCTGGAGGCAGGGGAGCGCTTACACGGACACCTGTTTCCAACGGTGCTGGGAAAGAATAGCCAGGATTAGCTGCGCAAGTGTTTCAGTCACACCGGAGCTCAGGGCTGACACAATTAACAGATCTACCGGACCCAGTTAGCTGGGGCCACAGCAGGCGATGGGAACATGATCGTTTCTTGCAGACTGTGTATTCGGATGTTGTTTTTTCACAGAAGAGGAGAGGGCTGAAATGGTACAGGACAATAGTTTAAGGACGCTGCTGGATGCAGATAAGCCTACCTTGGGCACCCATTTCATGTTTACTGACCCAGATATTCCGGAGCTCATTGGCGATACCGGTTGTTTTGACTACGGTGAATTTACAGCAGAGTATTCAGCTTTTGATATGCCCCTGCTTTATAACCTGGCAAGAGCAGGCCAGTGCGGTAATCTGCCACTGATGATTAAACCTGACCAGGAGAACCAGGGGTTTATCACCCAGGCGGCGCTTGGCGCTGGCTTTAAAGCCGTACTGTTCACTGATATCAGGTCAGTAGAAGACGTTGATATCGCGCATCGTATCATCCGTCCTGATACGCCCGATGAGCAGGGCTTTATGGGGGTTAAGCTACGCCGACCGGCACTGTCGAGTTACGATACCCGGGCCTATCTAACGGACCTGCAATCGGTGGTTTTCTGCATCATGCTGGAGAAGGCAGTGGCGCTTGAAAATCTAGACCCGATCCTTGAACAGGCCCGGACCAAGGGCGTTGACATGACCCAGTGGGGTCCGGCTGATTTCAGTTTTTCCATGGGTGATCCAGGCCTGCAGCGCTCGCCGGAGATCCGTGTATACGAGGAAAAGGTCATCGCCAAGTCGCTCGAATACGGCATTCATCCCAGGATTGAAATTGGCGCCGTTGAACAGGCTAAGCGCTATATGGACCTCGGCGTCCGGCACTTCTGTCTCGGCTGGGACCGCTTCATTCTTCGCCAGCAGTTGGCCCAGTTGGGTGCTGATATGCGCAAACTGACGGAATCGCTATAATCCCATAAACCGTGCCATTGCTTGCTTTTTTATACCCATACGGCCGAACAGCGTGATGACAGTGAATATAGCATCGTCATGAACCAACTGACTCCATCAACCCTATAACTGGCGATTGAACCCATGAAAATCGTTGAACTTCGGGAAATTTCTGTACCGCTTCAGGGCGAAATCGCTAATTCGCTGGTTAACTTTTCCGCTCATACGGTATCGCTGGTTGCCGTTATCTCCGACGTGGTACGTAATGGCAGGCCGGTATCGGGGGTGGCCTTTAACTCCATTGGCAGGTTTGCCCAGTCTGGCCTGCTGCAGGAACGCTTCTTCCCGAGGTTGATGGCGGCGGCAGCTGATTCCCTGCTGTACCCGGATGGTTCAGGGTTTGATCCTGATAAGGTGATTGCCTGCATCATGGCCAATGAAAAACCGGGCGGTCATGGTGATAGAGCTGCAGCGGTAGGGGGCCTGGAGCTGGCCATCTGGGATCTGAATGCAAAATTGGCGCGCGAACCGGCCTGTCAGCTCATTGCCAGGCAGTTCGATAATCAGCTCAATCAGGATACGGTGCCTGTCTATGCGGCTGGAGGCTATTATCACCCAGACAAAGGCCTTGTCGGTCTAGCGAATGAACTCAGACAGTATCAGGATCTGGGATATCAGGATTTCAAAATCAAGATAGGGGGCGCCAGTCTCACCGAGGATATCAAGCGGGTCGACGCGGCCATCGCCATTGCCGGAAGCGGTGCGCATGTTGCCGTGGATGCCAATGGGCGCTTCGATCTTGAAACTGCGCGATCCTATGCCAGGGCGCTCGGTCAATATGAGCTTAAATGGCTCGAAGAACCGGGCGACCCTCTCAACTTTGATTTAAATCGTGAAATTATCGAGCATTATAGTGGCGTTATTGCCACAGGCGAGAACCTGTTCTCCTGCGCTGATGTTCAGAACCTCATTCGTTATGGTGGTATGCGGGCTGGCCTGGATATATTCCAGATGGATCCTGGCCTGAGCTATGGCATCACTGAACTGTCTCGAATGATTAAGATTATGGAAGCCAATGGTTACTCAAGAAAGTCTGCTTACCCGCATGGTGGGCATATGATAAATCTCCACGTGGTACTGGGCCTGGGCTTGGCTGGCTGTGAGGCCTATCCGGGTGTGTTCCAGCCTTTTGGTGGTTATGCAGGAGGCTGCCTGGATGGCCAGGGCCGGGTGCGCGCGGGCGATGCACCCGGTTTTGGCCTGGAAACAAAACCGGGACTCAATACCTGGATTGACCGGTTGCTAGTCTAAAAGACTGTGTTAACTACTGGGTTAGCTGCTGGCTTGGTGCTCACAGCAATATCGCCGCCGCTATAGGTTGCTGCCTGCTGCAGGATACTGCTGCGCTACGCTGTAAAAGTCAGCTTCTGGTCGATAGGCGCGTATCGCTGTCAGGTCCGGATGGTCAGCGGCCTGTGCAGCAAAAGCTCTGAAGTCAGCCTCTTGCTGCCAGCTTGCATAATGCATAATGCTGCTGCCGTTGTTGGCACAGTGCAGCGTGCTTCCCTGGAAACCCTTGAAATGGCGAAGGAAGGACTCAACATAACCATGGATCTGCTGCAACGCGGTTTCCTGGTTTTCTGCCGTCGTGTGAAAGCGGACAATAACGATAAAAGGTGAAGTCATTGGCTGACTCTGCAGGGGTTTAGGTGCTCATTATCGTACTACGAGTGGCTAGGCCAAAGGGCATCTATTTTCGGCGCTAGGGTTACCTGACCTGTGCATAAATGAGATCAAAGCACTCGCCAGAGCGGCATTAAGGTGATTAACGCCTGAGTTTAACA
>JAPKEK010000322.1 GCA_028822125.1 Pseudomonadales bacterium
GGTGAAATGCTTATGGTTGATCGTATTACCTCCATTGAATTGGGTGGTGGTAAAGCGGGTAAAGGACGTATCCTGGCAGAACTGGATATTGATCCAGATCTCTGGTTCTTCAAATGCCACTTTGTTGATGATCCAGTTATGCCGGGCTGTCTGGGATTAGATGCGCTCTGGCAACTGATCGGTTTCTTTCTGGCTTGGAAGGGAAATCGCGGTGTGGGCAGGGCACTGGGCTGTGGCAAGGTGACTTTCAGAGGCCAGGTCTTACCGGTTAATAAACTGGTTCAGTATGAAATAGACATGATTCGCGTCAGAGAAGGGAAAAATGTAATGGGTATAGCTGATTCCAGGGTTCTGGTGGATGGAAAAGCCATTTATACAGCCGAGAATATCAAAGTGGGCTTGTTTACCTCGCTGGATGACTTTTAGTCTTCTTTCAAATTTAGTTACAACTTGCGGAGGTCGTTAATGAAAAGAGCTGTGGTTACAGGTATGGGTATTGTGTCTCCCCTGGGCAACAACATTGCTGAGACGTTAAGTTCCTTGAGGAATACGCGTTCAGGCATCAAATATCAGGAGTCCTACGTTGAAATGGGCCTTCGCTCACACGTAGCAGGTAGTATTGATATTGATACCAATGAGCTGATAGACCGAAAACTCAAGCGTTTTATGGGCGATGCGGCGTCATATTCATATGTGGCAATGGCTGAAGCGATAGCGGATTCAGGGTTAGCATCTGATCAGGTATCTCACGAGCGAACCGGGATTATTGCCGGTTCGGGTGGTGCCAGTTCATCAAATTTGACCGAGGCTGCCGATATACTCAGGGAAAAAGGGCTCAGGCGAGTAGGCCCTTACAGGGTGACCCGAACCATGAGCTCGACCGTTTCGGCCTGCCTGTCTACTGCTTTTTCGATAAAAGGCGTTAATTACTCCATTACCTCAGCCTGTTCGACCAGTGCCCACTGCATTGGTAATGCAGTGGAACTGATCCAGTTGGGTAAGCAGGATGTGATTTTTGCAGGTGGCGGTGAGGAAGAACACTGGTCGATGACTGCGCTTTTTGACGCCATGGGTGCCTTGTCTACAAAACATAACGATCATCCTGAGTCGGCCTCGAGGGCTTATGACAAGGACCGGGATGGGTTTGTTATAGCCGGTGGGGCGGGCTTTCTGGTGATTGAGGAGTTGGAGCATGCCTTGTCCAGAGGTGCCAATATCTATGCAGAGATTGTTGGCTATGCAGCGACTTCCGATGGTTTTGATATGGTTGCTCCGTCCGGAGAGGGAGGAGAACGAGCCATGCGCATAGCCAAGGCAGAGGTTACCGGGCCGATTGATTATATTAATGCGCATGGAACCAGCACGCCTGCCGGAGACCCACCGGAGATTGCTGCAGTGAGAAGAGTGTTTGGTGAAGCACTACCTAAAATAAGTTCGACCAAATCCTTAAGTGGACACTCCCTGGGCGCTGCCGGTGCTCATGAGGCTATCTATTCTCTGTTGATGCTGGAGCATGATTTTATCTGTGCATCAGCCAATATTGATGAGCTTGATCCAGATATTGAGTACGCACCCATTGTAAGGGCGAGGATCGATGAGGCTAACATTAAAACCGTCATGTCTAATAGCTTCGGTTTTGGCGGTACTAATGCTGTACTGGTTTTTCAAAAGAATTGACGATAGAGAAGAGGTATAGGACTTACGGAGGATAAGATAAGTGTGAGCAGTTCTAATATCGTTGTCATTGAAGACGCAGAAGATATCCAGGATGTCATCGTTTATAACCTGCAGCGTGACGGATACGCTGTTCGGGCAGCAGGTACCAGTGAAGATGGCTTAGCACTCATCAGCAATCAGGCCCCGGACCTGGTTATCCTGGATTTAATGCTGCCTGGTATCGATGGGCTGAGTGTATGCCAGCAGATCCGTTCAAATTCAATCACGAAAGCTATTCCCATAATCGTTGTGTCCGCCAAGGAGGAAGAGTCTGACGTGGTTATCGGTCTTGGCCTCG
The DNA here is from genome assembly GCA_028822125.1 of Pseudomonadales bacterium. Classification (GTDB taxonomy): domain Bacteria; phylum Pseudomonadota; class Gammaproteobacteria; order Pseudomonadales; family Azotimanducaceae; genus UBA9926. The sequence continues at coordinate 2,015 of JAPKEK010000322.1, forward strand.
GCGCGGATGACTCTATCGCTAAACCGTTTTCTCCTCGCGAGTTGCTAGCCAGAGTGAAGGCAGTATTGCGCCGAACAAGTTATAGAGAACCGTCGCCAGAAAATCGAATCAAGATCCATAATTTGTTAATCAATGTATTGCAGCACCAAGTCAGGCTTTCCGGACAGTTGGTTCAGCTGACGGCCACTGAATTCAAGATCCTGTTCCAGTTAGCATCACAGCCAGGTAGAGCATTCTCCAGAGAGCAGTTACTGCACCTGGCCGTGGGGGAGAACGTCGTGATTGCTGCCAGGAATATTGATGTTCACATACAGGCATTGCGCAAGAAACTGGCACCCGAGGGCGATCTGATTCAGACGATCAGGGGTGTTGGATATCGTTTTATGAGCCAATAGATGCATTAAACGTTCAACTGAGCGCACTAAACCTTAACTGCCAGCGATGCCAGTACATGGTTTGCTGGCCTCAGTACCGTCATTTGTATATTTAAATTGGATCATCACGGGTCATTAAAATAACCCCGTGAGGATCGGTCAGTCAGGTGCAACGGAGCAGCGCACTTATCAAGGGTGAACCTCTGGCTCAGAGCAACAGAAAAAAGTGGCGCAAGCCTTAGGTATAGGCTGATGCCCGGTATCTTTATGGAAAGGGATGGCGCGTGTATTTTTGCGCCGCCTAGCATCCCAATCCAGAGATTGCTTACAATCGAGTTATCAATATGAAACAGCAGCAGCTCGACCGGGTGGACAGTCAGGTCACAGCGTGTGAGCAGGATGTTCCGACTGTACATTTAAGGATCTGGGATCTGGCCTGGCCGGCCATTGTCAGCAATCTTCTGTTTGCCGTAATCGGTATCATCAGCATTAAGATTATTGGTTCGCTGGGATCAGAGGCCATCGCTGCGGTGACCACCGGCCATCGCATTTTCTTTGGCGTTCAAGCAGTGCTGATGGCACTTTCTGCCGGCACCACGGCGATGGTGGCGCGCGCCTGGGGTGCGGAAAATTTCGTTGAAGCAGGCAAGGTCACCAGCGCTTCTCTATGGCTGGGTAATCTGGTGGCAGTTGGCCTGACACTGCCCTGTCTGATTTTTGCCGAAGCTATCGCAGGCGTATTTGGTCTCAATGCGAACACCACCGCTAGTGCTGCCGAATTTATCAGGATGCTCTCGATATTCAATATCGCGTTTGCCGTAAATATGGTGTTGGGGGCGGCCCTGCGAGCTTCGGGAGATACTAAAACGCCGTTATGGATTGGTGCAATCACCAATATTATCAACGTTATACTGGTGTACTTACTGGTGTTTGGTCTGTATGGTTTTCCTGAAATGGGCGTGGCAGGTGCAGCCCTGGCGAACGGCCTGTCTTTTACCTGCAGTGCTATTATTCTACTGGCACTCTGGTACGGTAAAAAAATCCGTATATCAGTTGGCGGCAAGGGTTCTTTAACCAGAGCCCGCTTTAAGCAACTATTTCAGATTGGTTATCCAGCTGGACTGGAACAACTGGTTTTCCAAAGTGGTTTTATCGGTTTCCTGCTGATTATCGCGAATTATGGTACGGCGCCTTATGCGGCTTATGGCATCGGTGTGCAGATTCTGAGCCTGTCTATGGTTGTCGGTTTCGGTTTCTCAGTGGCAGGCGCCACCCTGGTAGGGCAATACCTGGGCGCCCAGCAACCGGATATGGCAGAACGCCAGGGTTGGCGGGCGACCTGGCTTGCTATAGCCAGCATGATGGCCATGAGCTTTGTCATTATGGGTTTTGCAGGCGATATTGCCAGCTATCTGATTGACGATGATCAGGTAGTCCACTATGCCGTTATCTTCATCTATATACTGGGGATTGCGCAACCGCTGATGGGCATAGAATTTACACTCAGTGGCTGCCTGCGGGGGGCTGGTGACACCCGCTACCCTCTGCTAACGACCATGGTCGGTCTGGTCGGCGTTCGTGTGGGACTGGCCGCTTTATTTACCTACCTTGGCTTTTCTGTCGATTGGATATTCGGCGCACTGATCGGAGATTACATTATAAAAGCACTGATGCTGACCCATCGATTCCGCTCCGGTCGTTGGAAGAATAAGATGAAGCGCTACCATTAGCGTTAAACTGAGCGGATGACAATGGGCTGTCCAGGGCGCGTATAAGTTACTTTTACTGTATAAAGATACAGGTTAAGATTGCAGCATGGTAATGCCTTCAATTGACCCGGATACAACGCCGCTTTATTACCTGGATA
>JAPKEK010000323.1 GCA_028822125.1 Pseudomonadales bacterium
TATCGATTCAGGCAGGGGCGATGAGGCAATCCAACGTCTGATTGCCAGCAGTGTGCTGGTCCCCAGTCTCTTTGAGCCAGGCGAGATGATGAGCTATTGCAACCTGGGTTATGCGGTGCTGGGTCGAATTCTGGAAGTGATAAGACGCCAGTCATACGATCAGATTCTCCAACAGTATTTATTTGAGCCACTCGGCATCACGCACGCATTTAGTCGACCGGAGGATGCCTTGCGATTCAGCTGTGCGGTTGGGCATGTTCAGAGCACTCGCAACCCTGAAAAGTGGTATGTCACCAGAACCCCATATCTCGCGTTTGGCCAGAAGGCTGCCGGTTCAACGCCCTCGATGTCAGCATCTGATCTGTTGCGGTTTGTCCAGATGCACCTTGGGAATGGTAAGAATAGCGATGGCGATTCGATAGTTAAATACGCCAGCGTGAAAGCCATGCAGAAGCGTCAGATAAAACTACTAGCGAACTCACCTAATGCTATTCGGGCTTGGGGGTTAGGTTGGCTCCTGATGAATTGGCAGGGAGAGAAATTATATGGTCACGATGGTGCTACCAGTGGCCAGTTTGCATTTCTTAGAGTTCTGCCCGCCAAGAATCTTGCAGTGGCACTGTTAACCAATGGTGGGGATGCAAAGGGGCTCTATAAGGCTATGTTCAAGGAAATATTTTCCGCCCTGGCGAAAACCATTGAACCCGATCTGCCCGCCCCAGCAATCAAACAACCAAAGTCCGATAGTTATGTCGGTATCTATGAAAACATGCAGAGCCATATCTCTGTATCGATCAAAAAGGGTCGTCTGCTAATCGATATGGTAAACAAAGACTCCCAGCAATCCATGTACCCGGATAATACGACCTTGGCTTTTATCGATAAGAACACCGCGCAGTTGATTTCGGGCAATCCCGTTCTGGATCGTTCAACCGTACATTTTTCGGCCAGAAATGCCCATGACAACCCTCAATACCTGCAAACCGGACTCAGACAATATCAACGCAAGTAATGTCGCGAGTATTGGGGTCGGAAAGCAAGGGGGGCTACCTGCTCAGCCTCTTGCAGCCAACTTGAAAAACCAGGTTTTCTCAGGTGTGAAATAGTAAGCCGAGTATTTTTCGAGAATAAGAACTATAAGCCACATTTTTCCAAGATGTCAAAGTATCGCTTTTCGGGATTTTTGGGTTAAAAAGTCTGGGTTAACAATTCCTGGGTACTGGATGGTCAATGGCTGTCATGATGCTTATCTGCTGGCTTACACTCGGTAGGGTTGATCACTGAGAAAATTTTTCGGCCGAGCAGGGCGATTTTGACCTGTTAATTCAGTCGCGCAGTGGTCTCAGCATCGTTTTATGATCAAAATTTTTGTCGAGTCGAATATTTATTATGAGTGCATATTAGCAGTAAATTATTTTTGATGGCCTGTATGGTAAGGAAATCAGGTGCCTGAGCCGCGCAGACGTCCATAGATAACTCTTTACCTGCTTTACCCGTCCACATTAGTAATACTACCTAAATGAAGGAGTCCCAAATACTGAAGTCGGGTTACCCCCGGGGTGGGGTTATGCTCAATATAAAAATGACTAAAGGCTTTATGATTTCTTTCTCAGCTTAGGCGGCATGTCATATAAATCCCAATCCGGTTCTTCTGGTTCATTACCTAGCTTTTTCTGTGATTTTCTTTCCTCAAAGCTGACCCCGAAAGCTGTCTGGTGCTCGTCGTCGATCACCCCCTGAATCTCATCTAGACTGACCAGCTTGATTAATATTCCTGCCTGAAAGAAACCGGTGAGTTCGTGGCTAAGTTTTTGCCTTGCAGGCGGTCTGGCATCACCATAGGAGTAAAACTCAGTGATTTTCTCTCTGACTGTTTCTAGGAATAGTTCTTTCTGAAGTGCTGGTGATATACCGGGCATGTTTCGTTCCGCAGGATCTGGTTGGCAAGTGTCTTAATGTACAGCATTCGGTATGCCGAATCAGCTAGGGTGGTGCTCACTTAACCTGCCATGTAAGCCATATCGTACAAAGGATTCAGCCTTGGCCTACATACTGCGCTCTGCTCATAGTGGAGCCCGCAGGTGCCTGAGTCACGCAGAAGTGTCGCTTAGCAAACAGGACCTAATGGTGCCATATGGGCTGACGTCACACAATAAGACATAAAACAAGCTCCTCTTATTATTGTTTACCTTTCAGGCTTTTAAGCAAAAACATTAGCTGGTTTTTAGGCATTCTATCTAAGGCTATCTAATTATTTCTTCAAATCCCGCATTAATTTAACTGCCTTTTTCATCTCCTTATTGCCACATAATCGCGAGGCTTTCTTTCTAATGAGATGTTTGACCTTAGGATAGGGATTGTCATTTTTCCCTTTGGTGGAATATTGAAGTCTGAAGTAGTTTGCCTGCCTCGCCAGAAACCTGACTCTTCACCCGTCTTAGCCTGCGAAGATCAGTCGGCCTCAACCTTGGCCTGTTTAACCCAGTTCAACACCACTTGTTCTACCATTGGCAATGTCATACTACCGTTTTCAAGAATACGCCGATGAAACGTCCGCAAGTCGAATCGTTCGCCTAGCTGTACTTCTGCAAAGTTACGTAGGCGCTTTATTTCCAACATACCGAGCATATAAGCGTTAGCCTGGCCAGGCCAGGATATATAACGATCAATCTCATTCTCGATATCCATTCTGGACCAGCCACAATTGTTAAGCATATATTCTAGCGCTTCTTGCCTGCTCCAACCTTTAGTGTGAATTCCGGAGTCGATCACCAACCGGACTGCCCTTGCACTCTGATCCGATAGCAATCCCATCTTGTCTAAAGGTCGACTGTACAAATCCAGTTCTTCTGCCAATCGCTCGGCATAAAGCGCCCAGCCTTCACCGTAACCCGAGTTCCAAAGATATCTGGCGATATCGTGAACCTTGTCGCCTAATTCCAGGGCGATTGCGCCCTGTAGATGATGGCCGGGATAAGTTTCGTGGTAGAGCGTCGATTGCTGGGTTGCCTGGGTACGCTGTTCGGGCTCACGCACCGCTATATAGTAAATCCCTGGACGTTCCCCGTCCTCTGACGAAGAGTGGTACTCACCACTTCCACTGGCTGCAAAGTCAGGATAGGGTTTAATCAAGACATCTGCCCTGGGCAGAAGATCAAATACTTCCGACATGCTACTTCTGGCATCATCAAGCGACGCGACTGAATAATCCAGCACAGCCTGTTCGCTGCGAAAGGTAAATTCAGGCGCCTGATTAATGCGTCTAAGAAACCCTCCAAGGGGTTCAGCATCAAAATGCTTTTCCAGGATTGCAGTCATCTCATTTCTTAAAACTGCAACCTGTTTGAGACCTAAACGATGCTCCTCTTCCGGCGTAACTGAAATCGTTGCGAATGACCGAATGAGGGCTGGATAACAGTTCGCCCCATCTGGATTATAGCTAAGCGCGATCTCAGTCCTGGCTGCTGGTAAATACTCCCTTTCAATAAAATCAGCAAAACGATTCAACGCCGGCACAATTTCATTTTTATAGATCTGCGAAACCGCTTTTGCAAATATCTCGTCTGCCGCCCGTCGACCCATATTAAGGAAAGGGTTATCTTCCTGAAGCAGCGACCTAACTTGAGTTGGAACGGCTTCAACAGTGAGTCGGGGAGAACTGTAACCAAGTTCCAGTCCTAGCCTTAAATTGCCAATTTCAGTGTCGACGTACTTATCCACTGCAGCCAGTCGTGTCAACGCATCAACCTTTTCTGCTTGCGTTGCTACCGGCTGAATATCGAAAATGAAGGGGACCTCTGTATACCAGCCTGTAGTCGTGCTGGTTTCCCAAAGTTCGTTGCGGCAGACTCGGGTTGCCTTACTGGAACTGAGCTCCTCGCGAAGAAATCCATAGGTCACCCAATCACGACTGCCAACCATTGCAGGTACCTCTAGCGCCAGCAACCGGCTGAGCCAGGCATCTTCTTGTTCATGCCACAAAGCAAGCGAAGCCAGCGAATTATCAAATAATCGATCATGGTCCCCTGCCGCTATATCGTAGGTTGTTGCAAGGGATGGATAGCGGACCAGCATGGCCTCAACATATTCGTCCGCAAGGGCTTCGATGGTCTGCACGGGAACTTCATTCTCGGGCAAAGCTGATGCCTGGCAAGAACCCAACAAACTACAGCTGAACATCAATAGACCCATCCTGACTCGATGACTCAATAGTCTAATCATTAAATTCATCTCAAAGTTTTTGGAACAAAC
>JAPKEK010000324.1 GCA_028822125.1 Pseudomonadales bacterium
AAGCAAAAGCCGCTGATAAATCGCCTGTGGTTTTGAGCATGGTTAGGTAACAGGAACCTGGATTTGAATTTGCATGATCTGTGGGTAGCACTTTGTCTTCTCCTGGTGCTGGAAGGGATAGGGCCCTTCATAAGCCCCCGTGGCTGGCGTGGACTAATGCAACAACTGAGCCAGACCGATGACCGTTATATCAGGATAGTGGGTCTCTTACTGATGTTGCTGGGTACCGGTCTTCTTTACGTGATTGGATAATGGGTTAATCATTTTATTCGGGTTATAGCGGCGTCATTCTGTCGCGATGCCCGGATAATCATTTTATTCAGGTGAGAAAATAATTGAAATGGAATGGGTAATACCCTTCAAGGCGGTACTGGGTGACTGAATCAAGTGATATGCAAAAAATAGACCGATGGTTACTGCCAGATGGCGTGGAAGACACGCTTCCGGGAACTGCCCTCAAACTTGAAAAAGGCAGGCGCTTGCTACTCGATCTATTCCAGAGCTGGGGTTATGAGTTTGTTATTCCGCCAATGATTGAGTTTTTAGAGTCCTTGCTGACAGGGACAGGCAAAGATCTTGATCTTCAGACCTTTAAAGTCATTGATCAGTTAACCGGCCGGCATATGGGTTTGCGAGCGGATATGACACCGCAGATTGCTCGGATCGATGCTCACAGTCTTCACCAAGTGGGTGCGACCCGATTGTGTTATGCAGGGACGGTATTGCATAGCCGACCTGACAATATGCTGGCCTCGCGCACACCCATGAAAGTGGGTGCTGAACTGTTTGGTGATCCCAGTTGGGCCGCCGATCTGGAAATGGTCAGTTTGATGACAGAAGGTCTGCTTGCCCTTCACACCCATGATCTTCAGATTGAACTCGGTGACGTCTCAGTGTTCAGGGAAATACTGGGGCAGACAGAAATATCGGTTGATGACCGAGACCGATATTTCTCTCTGGTCCAGCGTAAAGCGCACGATGAACTCGTTAAATCTGCTCAACAGGATGATCTTGACAGGCGAGTTACAGAAATGATCTGCGAATTACCCCTGCTTTGTGGCGGTGTTGAGGTATTGCCTGAGGCAAGACGCCTGTTCAAGGATATGAATAATGTATTGACTGCCTTAGATCGTCTGGAATTCATTGCTGCCGGCCTGACCAGCCGCTATGCTGATGTGAAGGTCAGCTTTGATTTAAGTGAGTTGCGAGGATACAGCTACCATACAGGCGCGGTTTTCGCGGCTTATGCCGGTTCGTCGGGGGAAACCGTCGCCAAGGGCGGGCGATATGACCATATTGGTGAGGTTTTTGGCAGACGCCGTGCAGCGACAGGATTTGATTTACATCTGCTGCCACTGGTTGATCAGATCATGGCTTCAAAAACGTCCTCGAAAATAGCCGTACGGTCGGATCCCAATGGCGATCAGCAAGCATTATGGAATAAAATAGAAGCGTTGCGATCGCAGGGTTTTCCTGTGGTTGAAGGCGCCATTGAGTACCTGGATCGTGACCAGGAACTGGTTTGGAATGGCGAACAATGGCAGATACTCGGCCGAGTTGAGAACGGTAAAGCATGAATAAGAATGTAGTCGTGATTGGTACCCATTGGGGTGACGAAGGTAAAGGTAAGATTGTAGATCTTCTAACTGAAAAAGTGGCAGCTGTGGTGCGCTTTCAGGGAGGTCATAATGCCGGCCATACGCTGGTGGTTGAAGGTGTAACAACCATTCTTCACTTGATTCCGTCTGGTATATTAAGGCAGGGAGTGCGCTGTTTAATCGGCAATGGCGTGGTCATATCCATCCCTGACCTGTTTGCAGAAATTGATAAATTGGAAGCATCAGGTTTATTGGTGGCTGAACGTTTGGTAGTCAGTTTCGGGTGCCCAGTGATCATGCCTTATCACATTGCCCTGGATGCTTGTCGAGAGGCTCGACGCGGCAACCAGAAGATTGGTACAACCGGGCGAGGAATTGGTCCGGCTTATGAAGACAAGGTTGCCCGGCGCGGGCTTCGTGTGCAAGACTTATTCAATGAACAGACCCTGACTTACAAGCTTGAGGAACTGCTCGATTACCATAATTTCGTACTGGAGAATTACTTCGGTTCTGCGGCGATCAGTGTGGCCGAATGCCTGGCGGCGTCAGCTGCTTATGCCGATCGATTAAAACCATTAGTGGGCGACGTTGTTGCTGAGCTGGGCAGTCTTAAAGCTGCGGGTGCTCCGATGCTGTTTGAAGGGGCCCAGGGCGCACTACTCGATATTGATCATGGTACCTATCCATTTGTAACTTCATCCAATACGACTGCCGGTGCTATTAGCTCGGGTTGTGGGGTTGGGCCATTAGATCTGGATTATATCCTAGGCATAACCAAGGCCTACACCACTCGAGTGGGTGAAGGGCCTTTCCCAACCGAGTTGCTGAATGAGACAGGCCAATATCTGGCCGACAAGGGTCATGAATTTGGTTCGACTACGGGTCGACCGAGGCGGTGTGGCTGGTTTGATGGTTATGCATTGAAAAGAGTCAGCCAACTTAACAGTCTGTCTGCTATCTGTCTGACGAAAATGGACGTGCTTGATGGTTTGGATGAAATATCCATCTGCGTTGATTATGACTATAGCGTGTCAGAGGATCCCAGGCCTGTATACGAGGTTGTAGCGGGATGGCAGGAATCTACAGCAGGCGTACGGACATTGTCTGATCTGCCGGCTAATGCCAGAGACTACCTGGCGAAGATTGAAGCTGTTTGCGGAATACCCATAGATTTTGTTTCTACAGGCCCGGATCGTGAAGACACGATTGTTCTCAAGGATATTTTCTGAATGCCCTACCCCCGTTTTGGAGGCATCCCCGGTACTATCGTTGTGGGATGTCCTTGCCTGGTTAGCGCTCTGCTGCCCTGCGTAACCTTCGTTAACGTGTCAGGTGTTGGTAGTGCACTTCCTGGGAAAGGGAAATAATTGGATTTGTAATTTGCGAGGCAAATTAATGCTCATCGATGAAAAGCGTTTGAAAGCGTTTGCAACCAGGATTTTTGTGCGATTAAAAGCACCTGAAGATAAAGCCCGGGAAACAGCCGAGCATCTGGTTGAAGCGAATCTGAAAGGACACGATTCCCATGGTGTGGGCATGATTCCCAGTTATGTAAGTAGTGCCCAACGGGGTCGGCTGGTTGTTGATGCGGATGCCAAGGTTAAAGTCGATAAAGGCGCGGTCCTGCTGGTGGATGGACAGCTGGGATTGGGTCAGGTAGTGGGTCGACAGGCGACGGACCTGGGAATAAAAAGAGCAACCGAGTTGGGTATCGCCTGTGTCGGATCCCGAAACAACCATCACCTGGGTCGAATTGGCACCTATGCAGAACATTGTGCCCAGGCAGGTATGGTGTCTGTTCATTTCGTAAACGTTGTTGGCCATCCACCTTTTGTTTCACCCTGGGGAGGTCGGGAAAAGCGCATGCAGACCAATCCCTTTTGCTGTGCGGTGCCGACTGATGGTGAGCCTCTGGTCCTGGATATGGCAACCAGCGCGATCGCTTTGGGTAAGATTCGGGTTGCAGCACTAAAAAAAGAATCGGTTCCTGAAGGGAGTTTATTTGATGCTCAGGGCTTACCCACCAATGACCCCGGTGCGATCGCTGCTGGAGGTTCTCTGGGGCCATTTGGGCAGCACAAAGGCTATGGCTTGGCACTGATCTGCGAATTACTGGGGGGTGGCCTTGCCGGTGAGTGGACCATGCAGGATGTGGACAAGCAGCAGGATTTCACGGTCAATCATATGTTGATGTTTATTATTGACCCGAATCTTTTTGGTGGTCTCAAGGGTTTTCAGAGAGAGGTAGAAGGCATGCAGCACTGGCTCAGGTCTTCTGCTCCAGCCGAGGGATTTGACAAGGTTAGGGTGCCTGGCGACCCTGAACGGGAGGCTAAGCAGGTCCGATTGCGTGAAGGCATTCCCATCGACGATGGGTCCTGGCAGGCGATTTGTGCTGCTGCAGCTAAGGTGGGATTAAGCGAGGTGGAAATAGCCGGTTTTCTCAGCTAGTTTATTCCTGCTGAATCCAGCAATTAAAAATGCCAGGCAGGTCATTTGAGCACAGAACAGGTATAATTCTTTTCCAGCTTTACACGCTTATATTGCAGTTTAGGGTAGCTGTTTACCGTTCTTTTTGTAAATAAATGGTGCCGAGGAGAGGACTTGAACCTCCACGGGGTTGCCCCCACTAGCACCTGAA
>JAPKEK010000325.1 GCA_028822125.1 Pseudomonadales bacterium
CGCAAAGTTTCCTGATTAGCCCTGAGTGGTCAGAAATCAGCACATTTTCAGCACACTAGTTTTCACTGTTGTTGGCTGTAACGCAGAGGGGTAGGGGAGGGCTAAACCTTCATCGGGCGAGAGTATAGGCAGCATTAACGCCCCTTCCTGCCACAACCTACTACCAACACTTGGCAGTTTGTAAGTGCCAGGGATATATGCTAAAAGCACCGGGTGAGCATAACCGCGCAGGGAAGTAGCTACAACAATTTCCTCTCCCAACAAACCAATTATTACTGATAAAAACAGGAGCAATGAAACAATGAAATTATTTTCCAAACTCGTCTGGATTTCGATCTTCAGCATAATATCGATCAGTACTATTCAAGCTGCAACAATCATACGAGTTACCTTGCAACTTCCCGAAACCCATTCTCTCGGTCAGAACTGGCTTGCATTTAAAGAAATTATAGAACGGGAATCTGGCGGTGAGCTGGAGTTGCAGCTATTCCCTTCGGCGCAGCTTTATAAAGACAAGCAGGTACCCGAAGCAGTGGGTTCTGGAGCAGTTGAAGCTGGCTCGGCGTTTCTCGGCCGGTTTGCCGGTTCGGTCCCCGCGGTTGATGTAATTAATCTACCTTTTTTCTTTCGTGACGAGGCGCATTTAAGAAAGGCTGCGGCCAGCGGCTCGAGTATGCGCAACATTCTTGACCAGGCAGTGCTGGAAGAAACTGGCGCTAAGGTGCTCTGGTGGCAGGCGTTCGGGCGTAACATTTATCTTAACAGGGGAAACCCGATCCGTACCCCGGCTGACTTGAATGGTCAAAAGGTCCGCACTTACGGCAAGGTTCTCGGTTGGACGGTCGAAGCCCTGGGCGGCGCGCCTACATTGATGTCTGGCTCAAAGCAGTTCCTCGCCTATCAGCAGGGAGCGGTGGATGTCGGCATGACAGGTGCATCGGCAGTTAAGAGCCGCAAACTATACGAAGTTATGGATAATATGACGCTGAGCTACGATAGCGCGATTGAATTCGTGGCGGTAATGAACAACGACTTCTTTAATTCATTATCGAAGGCGCATCAGAGGATAATTCTTAATGCCGCCGCCAGGGTGGAGAAAGAATTACGAGACCAGGTATATGCCGGTGAGGCCAGTATGGTCAAAGAAGTCGAAGACAAGATTAACGTCATTCACTTGTCCGATGCAGAACGTGCGCAATGGGTTGACGCAACCAAATCGGTTGTCGATCGTTTTGTTAAAGAGAACGGAAGTGTGGCTGAGCAGGTAGTTGCAGCGGGACGTGGGCTCTAATCCCGATCTTTACCTCTACCAGGAAATACAAACATAAAGGGCGCAATCTTTGCGCCCTTTTTTCGTGGGTATCTGCATGCTAAAGACGATTAATTCTATTTCAGAGTTCACCGGCAGGCTCGCCGCCTGGTTGTTCTTCGCGGTCGGGTTTTTCATAACCTACGAAGTATTCATGCGTCATGTGTTTACCATGCCTACCATTTGGGTAGACGAAGTCTCGCGCATCATTCAAATCTGGGCTGCCTATCTTGCGGCCGCTTTTGCACTGAAGCATCGCGAAATGGTAGTGATTGATATCGTCTTTCGAGATGAAAATTCCACCATCAGAAAATGGCTAGATAGCTTCGCGCTGGTTTTGATAATTATATTTTGCGCGGTAGCAGTTTATTACGGTTTTGAGTTATGGCTTAAATCGACCTTGAGAGGCCATACCACCGATACCTATCTTGCCTTGCCAAAATGGTTCACGCAGGCGTCTATCTGGGTGGGGTTCGGGCTACTCCTGCTACAGGCCATCGCTGAGATTTCCAAGATCTGGACACCTGCTTCGTCACCTACAGTGCATCAGTAATCATGAGCTCTTTCCTGATTTTGTTGTCGCTGGTGACGCTATTGATACTACGTGTCCCGGTTGCCTTTGCACTAGGTGTACTGGGTGTGTTTCTGTTGTGGTTATTTCCCTTCCCCTTAACCGGTGTTCCACAACGCCTGTTTGGCACCATGGACAGCTTTGAATTACTGGCTGTGCCGATGTTTTTACTGATGTCAAACATATTGCTCAAAGCGCGCGTCGGACGGGACCTTTTTGCAGCGGTGCAAAGCTGGGTCGGACACTGGCCCGGAGGATTGGGCGTCGCGACAGTTTTATCCTGTGGCCTGTTTTCCGCGATCTCAGGCTCATCTGTCGCCACCGCGGCAACTATTGGTACCGTGGCCATTCCAGAAATGACAGAGCGCGGATACTCGCGCCCCTTCGTGCTCGGCTTGCTCGCGGCGGGCGGAACGCTTGGAATATTAATTCCACCGTCTATTCCGCTTATTATCTATGGCGTTGTTACCGAAACCTCTATCCCTACTCTTTTCCTTGCGGGCATTGGGCCTGGCCTATTTCTAGCCAGTGTTTTTATCGTCTATAGCATGATTTATGCTCGTTTCGGTGATGAGTTCACCGCGGCGCCAAAAGCAAGCTGGGCAGAACGGGGACGAACTGGTCTGCTGGCATTGCCAACACTATTCCTCGCGGCTGCCGTTATCGGTTCGATTTACCTGGGGATTGCCACGCCGTCGGAAAGTGCCGGTGTTGGCTTCGTACTTGCGCTTATCATGACCAGCCTGATGGGACGTATGAATATCGATCGTATCAAGGAGGCGGTTTACGATTCGATGAAAACCACCACCATGATTTTTCTGATTATTGCTGGTGCAAAGGTATTTTCCTACGCGATCACGCTATACCGGATCCCACAGGATATATCAAACTTACTCACCACCAATATTTCCGACCCGATGCTGTTCATCCTGGCAGTCGGGCTGGTTTTACTATTGATCGGGTTTTTCCTAGAAAGCCTGTCGATGCTTTTGATTATGGTTCCTGTCCTGTTCCCGGCGCTGGCAACGATGAATATCGACCCAATTTGGTTTGGAATATTTTTCGTCGTTCTGATCGAGACTGCCTTGATTACTCCTCCCGTGGGAATGAACCTGTTTATCATTCAGGCTGTTGGTAAAGCCCGCCTTGAAGAAGTTGTCAAAGGCGCCTGGCCGTTCGCCTTGATGATGTTGCTAACCGCCTTACTGTTATTGATCTGGAAGGATCTAGCTTTATACATTCCCTATAAACTCTGAATAAAGGGTTGGTTGATCGTGGATAAAAAATGGTCAGGTAACGGGATATGGGGGTATCCCGTTACCTGACCTAAGGTTACAACCGAAGAGCGCGTGTGACTCTAATTCGGTCTAAAGCCAAGACACGTAACCGTGGCTTTGCCCGCTTGCAGTACGCGGCAAAACCCTTGCTTAACTACTTTGGTGATAGTGACCTTAGTAAAATCAAAGAATCCCACGTCGAGAAGTACATCGCGTGGCGTTCCAAGAGCGTTTCTGACGGGACTGTCCGCCGAGAGGTGGGTATGCTCTCAGCGGCGTTTAATCACGCCATAAGGAAGCATCACTGGCGTATTGAGAACCCCTGTAAGGGCGCTGACAAGCCAAAGGAACCCAAGGGACGGGTACGCTTTATTACCCGTGCTGAGGCTCAGAGGTTGATCCATGGCGCCCGATGGCCGCTCAATCCTTCGGGTAAAGCATTGACAGATCAGCATAGGTCACCAGCATTGGCGGATTTTATCGAACTTGCTCTAAATACGGGATGTCGCAAATCTGAACTGTTGGCCCTGAAGTGGGAACATGTCGATTTCGCTACCCGTCTTTTACACCTTGCGCAAACCAAAAGTGGGGAGTGGCAGACGGTTCCTATCACCGAGGAGGCCCGACAGTTGCTGGTCAAGAGGATGCGACTTCGAGATCAGGTATGCCCCGATAGCCCGTATGTTTTCTTCCATGAAATCATTAAGGCGGGCGCTGAGATCGGGGACATAGTTGGGGGTTTAAAAAAATCTTTCGCCAGTGCTTGCATTCAGGCTGGAATTAAAGACTTTCGTATCCATGATCTACGACACACCTTTGCCAGCTGGCTGGTGATGGACGGTGTGCCACTATATGAGGTGAGCAAACTGCTTCGTCATTCAAGCATTAAGATGACAGAGCGATATGCCCACCTGGCACCGGATCGCCTGCATCAGGTAGTGGCCAATCGCGGATTTTCAGCACGTTTTCAGCACACTGAGAATTCGCTAGCCGCAGTAGTTTCAAAAAATGGCTAAAACACTGGGGAAAATGGTGGGCGCGGCAAGGTTCGAACTTGCGACCCCTGCCGTGTGAAGGCAG
>JAPKEK010000326.1 GCA_028822125.1 Pseudomonadales bacterium
GGCCATTGCTGGTATGCCGTATTTACTTCTTACGTTATCATTTTGCGCCTGCTGGATCTGTTGCCCTCGAATCAAGACCCCCTGATAGCCCCGCTCTACATTATCAGCGGGGCAATCTCCGGGGTGGGTCTCGGAGTCGCTGTTACGCTTGGCGCATCTATGATTGCAGATATCACCGATGAACACGAAAGACGCCACGGTAGAAGACAGGAAGGCATTTATTACGCTGCTGCCTCATTTGCCGGTAAGGCGATTGGCGGTTCGGGAGCCATCTTTGCAGGTCTTATCATTGATTTCGCGGGCATTCCCAAGGGAGCAGCCCCGGCAATGGTGTCCGCTGATGCGGTTGTCCGATTTGGCTGGGCTCTGGGCCCCGCGGTTCTCATCCTGACCGCAATGGCCATTGCCTGTATTAGTTTCTATGGGATCAGCCGGGCGCGTCATAAGGAAATACTGCAGGAGTTGAAAGCATTGAGGTAGGCAACGGCGTTGCTTAACTGATAATGACTAGCATAGGGTTCTTCCGGTGCTGGGTTAATCCTCGCTCCAGGCATCAGCGCTTTGCATGGATGCGGCGTAGGGCTTGCGTGCAAACCAAAGAAATAACACCCCAAGAAAGCCGAAGCAACAGGTCATGATGATCATTGAATAGCGCACGCCCTCGGCACCTGGGAACAGGTATTCATTGAAGGCGCCGGCAAGTGGTGGGCCAAACATCATACCAACAGCACCGGCGAACATATAAACGGCTGCAACCCGGGCACGAAGGTGCGGCGGTGTTATCACTGGCAGCGCGCCGGCCGCAATACCAAAAGGCGAGTTAACCGCTAATAGCGCCGGCGCGTACAGGATATAGGCCCAGGTTGCTGATGGCGCTATCTGGATGAGCAGTACGCACGGGATAGTGGCAATACCGCCTATCATCCCGGCAGTGATATTGGCATCATGATGACCACGCCGCTTGAGCTCTGCCGCAATATAGGCAACTATGAGCGGACCCAATGGTCCGAAGAATACAAAGATCCATCCGAAAATCTGAGATGCATCAGCTGCGGGTACACCATGTACTCGAACAAAAAACGTGACACTCCAGAACACGAAAGCGTAACCGGTGAGTATTAGGGAGACAAATCCGAGATGATGCCAAAGTAGAGTGCTGGCGTTGGTTCGATAGAAATGGATGAGTTGGGCAGTGCCAGTCCGAGCTATCTCTGGTTCGTTTGAGACTCGCCGTTCGGGTTCGCGAATAAAGAGGAACAGGCCCGCCAGCAAAATGCCGGGCGCGCCAACGTAAACAAAGGTCTGCTGCCAGGGCTTTAAAGGGCCTATCAGGGGCAGTGTTAACGGTTCTGCCTGCTGTACGAGTTCTAGCACCATGCCACCAATGATAAAGGCAATGCCAGTGCCCACAATGGGTCCAATCTGGAAGATACTAAGTGCCAGGGGCACGTCTTTTCGGGGAAAGAAATCGCCAATAAGTGATGTTGTCGAAGGATTAAGCGTTGCCTCACCGATTCCTACACCCATCCGGGCGAAGAAAATCTGCCAGTAGTTACGGGCCAGCCCACAAGCAATGGTTAGCAGTGACCAAAGGGCAATGCCAACCGCGATGATTGTTTTCCGGCTTTTCATATCGGCGAGGGTCGCTATTGGCAGAGCAGCCACAGCGTAGAATAGTGCAAACACACCGTACAGCCAGCCTATTTCGGTATCACCGACACCAAGGTCTTCCTGCATCGGGCCGACCACAATGGCCACTACCTGGCGGTCAATAAAGGCGATGAGTGAAGCCAGGATGAGTACGAAAACAACAAACCAGGCGTATTTCCTATCCGGATATGGGGTGGCTGGACTGATAAAAAACCTCTGCATTGGTCGTTAAGTAAATCAAGGGTTACTGTCGCAATAAACTGACCCTGAACGCAAGTGCCGTAATGAAAAGACCTGCCCGTAATGCATTACCTGCAATTAAGCCAAGAACTTCGGTCATTCCAGAAAAAAGAAGCGGCCAAACACGGCCCGATATTTGCCGGTACCGTTGCTAATGGCTATTTGGTTTGAGCTGGGTGGCAGGCTTATTTGGTGGCCTGGTGAAGGTTCTGTGCTTGCTTACTGTAGGCTTGATTCGCCTCGTTTTGTTACGCCAGCTAAGCCGGCTGATGAGATCCATGTGGTCCTCACCTGCAAGCACAAGCCATTGCTTTATGGATGGAAACCTGTCTGAGCATAGCCTGAATCCTTGTCGGGATCAGCTGTTTTTTGGTTGCAATAAACTGTTTGAGGGGTACCAATTGAACCGGTGTTTGCCCCTTTGCCGGCTGGAGCATAAACTCACGTGAACCTATACCAGAGAGTTTCAGTAATAAGTTTCAAAATGAGCTTCTACAATGAGCCCTAAGGAGAACAGCAATGATTCGCTCAACCATAGATGAGCGCGGTGTGGCAACTATTACCATAGACAGGCCGCAGCAGCGCAACGCTCTTGATAGTGCTGCCATGGTTGCTATAGCGGATGCCTTACATGCATTTGAGGGTGATGCAAGCGTACGTGTTGCAGTAATCTGTGGTAACGGCGGCAGTTTCAGCGCAGGTCGAGACCTAAAGGAGGCTGGATCCCTAAAGCAGGATCAGGCCCAGAATCAGCATGCTGCCTGGACTGAGGTGTTTCGACTGCTAAGGCGATTGCGCTTCCCAAGCGTTGCTGCTGTGGAAGGATTTGCGGTTGCTGGTGGGTTTACCCTGGCCATGGGATGTGATTTTGTTATAGCGGAGCGGAACGCGCAATTCGGTGCCCTGGAAATGCAAAATGGGTTCCCTGCAGCCGTCTGTACGCCGATATTGGCGCGGTTGGCTGGTCCGCGCATTGGCCTGGAGCTTGCCATGTTTGGGGAGCGGGTATCGGCAGAGAGGTTGTTTGCTAATGGTTTGATCAATCGGTTGGCCGACGGTAGTGATGGTCTCAAGGCGGTGCTGGCGGAATTTGTAGACCATATCATTGGGCTCAATGCGACAGCGGTTCGCCAAACGCTAGAGACCTATCGCGCGGCGGAAACCATGCCACTTGATCATTCGCTGACCGTCGGTATGCATCTTAATCAACTGCTCGATGCATCCGGTTCTTTCAAACGAGGTGGTGCTGCTTTTGCAAATCGCCAGCGGGGCAGGAAGGAACAGGATGGCGAGGTGTAAGCGGGATTGGAATTGCCGAGTGAGCTATCTTCACAGAGTTGTTCCGTTTAGTTACCCTGCCCGGGACGCGTAAGTAATGCTGAGCGCGAGGCCAACACAGTCAGGAAGCGTCCTGTATTGGATAAGCTAATGGTACATCGAATAAAACAGCAAAGACGACTTCGGGGTTGTTTCAGTAGACCAAGGAAACAAATGAGATTCTTTATTTTAGGTGGGCTTTCGTGCAACAACCTGATGATTGGGAGATTTTTTTTTCGAAGGTTTTATGCAATAAGTGCTGAGAACTCATCTTCCTGCAGGGCACTTTATACAGGGAAGTCAGGCTCAGGAGATGGCAATGCGTTTGACTAAATTCGTGCAGGTAGACGATTTAGAAGGCAACCCAGAGGTTTATTGGCGTAAAGCAGGGTTGATCCAGCGGTCGCTTGCAGGAGCGCTAAAATGATAACAACGGGATTTGCTTTTATCGCCTGTATAGGTTGCATGTGCGGCGTTCTTGTCTGGATCGAACAGCAGTATCCTGGGGGTTTCTTTCGCTGGTTCCCAAGTGTGGTACTGGTGATGTTTGGATCAATGGCCCTGTACACACTGGGTTTCTGGGAGATGACGGCCGAAGTTCGCAGTGCTCGCGCTCAGATCAGAGATAGCCTGATTCCCGCGATGCTTTTCCTGATGTCGGTTAAATTTGACCTTAGGATCATCCGTAAACTAGGGGTAAGGCTGATCACATTATTACTCGGTTCAACTGCATCGGTCATGCTCTCTTTTATCATTGTTCAGCAGACCATGGGTGGGTTCCTGGGAGAGGAAACACCGTTGACGTTTGGTGTAATGGCTGCGGGATGGACTGGCGGAACACAGAATTTTGTGGCGGTCAAAGAAGCCTTGCGGATCAGTGATTCAGCTATGGCCTATACGCTTTTAATGGGCGCGCTTTGCTATTCAGTCTGGCTGGTTGTGATGATTGCCCTGAAACCGTTTAAATCCCGTTTCAACCACTTTCTGAAGGCGGATAATGTTGGTTTAAACAAGGTGCTTGAAGAAC
>JAPKEK010000327.1 GCA_028822125.1 Pseudomonadales bacterium
GATGCATGTTCGAAAGTAATTTTCCGGTAGACAAGGAATGCGTTTCCTATGCCACGTTATGGAATATGTTTAAGCATATTGCGGCTCGTTTGGGGTTGAGTGAAGCCGAGAAATCAGCGCTGTTCAGTGGTACCGCTGGTAGAGTTTACCGGCTGGACTAATCGCAGTTCATGATATAGTTGCTTCTCACTTCTGTGCCTGTGCCTGTGCCTGTGCCTTCGGCTTTGCCTGGTTTGTTAGAGTTTTACCGGTTTCTGCCATGCCCTGGGCTGAAGCAGGCGCCCGTAGATGAAATGGCTTAAGCAAATGGGTCAGTACCGGTATGCATGAACGGCATGATTCTTCTCGGTTCTGGATTCTGGCTATCCTCATACGGGTATAAGGCTTTACCGATGATTCTTTCCAGCTCCGGATACTTCTGCAATAGTTGTGGTGATGTACCGACTTCATAATTGTGCTGGGGCCGCATATAACTGCGCATATAATTCTGAACCAGGGTGATCCTGAGCCCGGGTTTGCTGCGCGCTTCTGATGCGTGCCAGGTAGCGCCATTCCACAGGGCCAGAGAGCCTGCTTTGGCAATCAATGGAACGCAGCTAAAGGGTGTGTTGTTGGTATCTGCTTCGTGGGGTAAGGTCGCTCGGCTATAGCGATGACTACCGGGCACAAACACGGTGGGCCCATCTGCTGCATCGGCGTAGTCGGTACATAGCCATGATGCATTGCACATGTGGGCGATCTGGCCAGCACCAGGCGGAATACCATGGGAGTCGCTGTGCAAACCAATCCCAGGTGCGCCCTGGCCTTTGATAATCCAGGTTTGCCCTGAAAATACCGCACTCTGGCCGAGCAGCCAGCGAATCAAAGCCATCTGCACCGGGTTGATGGCGGCTTCAACGAAGACTTCGTCTTCCTCCAACAGGTCCCAGCTGTTTTTAAAGGTTTTGTTGGCTGGTGCAGTAGAGGTCTGATAGTCACCAATATGGATGTTGTTGCGCTGCTCACAGGTTCGCACAATGGCGGAGCGCAGGCGATTGATGAAGTCTTCATCAACCCCCAGGGTTTCCGGTGGCACCACAGTCAAGCCGTAGGCCTCCAACTCAACGATATGCTTATAAAGATTGTACCTGCCGATTTCATTCATCACAGGGTCGATATTTTCTGCCTTCTGGTAATCAGCGATGTCCATGGCGTTTTCTCCCGATTAAGAGGAGGGTCTCTCCCTAACCCTACTCTCTAAGTCGAATTATTTACGGTTTGGCTATAAAACATATCGGGTAAACACCCATAGATCAATACCATCAGTACAGCCACTGCTGGTTGTTGATGGATCCTGGTAGAGGATGTCAGGGCCGCACGGCACGGCAACAAAGCCTTAATAATTGAGTTGATAGATACGTTTTACATTGCCACCCAGGACCTTGTCTCTTACCTCGGGGACTAATTTCGCGGCATAAGCTGTGAGATCGTCAACCCAGGTATGGGGATGATCAGGGTGCGGATAGTCGGTGGCCCACATGAAGCAATCTGCGCCGACATGGTCGATTATATGGGGCGCCGCAGTCTCGTCAGGGTCACCAGAGATAAAGCATTGGCGCCGAAATAGCTCTGTTGCAGATGCTCTCTGGATGTTCATCGATTCTGAGAATGCATCCATTCGGTCCAGCATCGCGCCGATCCAGCCTGAGCCTGCTTCGAGTACGCCCAGGCGAAGCTCGGGGAATCGTTCCAGCGTGCCCAGCGAGAAGAAGGATATCAATGCTTGCTGGACAATCGCCCTGAGCCAGATTGCTTCTCCCCAGGCCCGGCCCTGGCGTGGCCAGTCAAAAATGCCGGCAGCAGCGCTGTGGGGTGTAAAAGTAGGATGTATTGCCAGCGGCACATCCAGCTCAACACATTTTTCGAACAGAACATTGTGCGCCTCATCACCATGAATGACTTTATGGTGGTTAAAAGGATTTACCCAGGCGCCTTTGCAGCCATCCTTTACGGCGCGCTCCAGTTCCATCGCAGATCCGTTGACATCCAGCAGGGTTAGTTGAGCGATAGCCACCAGTTTGCCCCTGGAGTCTCGGCAGAAGTCAGCAATCCAGCGATTGTAAGCTCTGCAATAGGCCAGGCTGAGGTCTGGGTCCATTAATTCGGCTTCCCATAATAGCCCGATAGTGGGATAAAGCAGGGTGCATTCGAGATTTTCCAGAGTCATCAGTTCAAGGCGTTCCTCTGAGTTACAGGATCCAAAAGGCATGTTGTCTGAATACCGGCGGTCAGGACTGGGGCGCATATCCTCTTCTCCCATGGCACCCAGTAGTCCCAGGGAACCTCTTCTTGATCTTAGCGAGGGTTGCCGGTCAATTTCCAGGTATTCATAGCCATCATTATCAACAGCAATACGTAGAGCACGATCCTTGTACTGTTTTTCCAGGTAATTTTCCCAAAGATCGGCTGGTTCGAGAATATGACCATCCGCATCGATGGTGCCCGTATGGGGAAATTTTTTGATTGTATAAGCCATAGTAGGGTATCCAACGTCAATGCCTGATGCTACCTTGCCTGGGTCTATGGTTTATGGCAAATAGCAAATGCCTGGTTTGTTAGGATTTTCGGGTGGTCCGAAGTAACAGTGGAGGTTGGTCAAGCCGAAGTTTGGCGGCTGTCGGGTTGAAAATTTCTCTTTTGGCCGCTTGCAATGATCGGAAGCCAGGCCAGTAATAAAGGGTTATCGGAGAGCGATCCTCTCTTATTCATGGTCGCTATAGTGGTAGTGTAAAGACCCCTGGGTCGATACCCTTGAGTGCAATAGTCAAGCTGTTTGTTAATAGCTGCCTTTTATTAACTGCTTATGAGTTTATGAATCTAACAGGGTGATTCACCCGTCGAAAAGAAAACCATCCAATAGTAATCGCGTTGAAAAAGAAACTTACTCCTTTGTCCCTTGCCAGCGGCAAGTATCTCACAGTGGCTGACCTGGTTTTTGCGTTGGCCCTGAATCTATGCCTGTGTGGGATCTCCTACGGAGAGCCGGCTGCTGTATTGACGCTGCATAAAGTCGTTGATGCAGAGGTGGCAATTGATGGCAGGTTGGATGAAGAAATCTGGCGTAACCGGCTCATTTCTACTGACATGACTGTGCTTAAACCCGATACCCTGGCTGCACCGAGATTCCAGACTTTTACCCGGCTTTTTTATACGGATAAGGGCCTGTATGTGGGGATCGAGTCTAAACAGCCTGTAGAAACACTTCTACCTCGACTCAGTTCCAGAGATAAGGATATCAGTCGAGATGGCACCGCTATCTACCTGGATACTTCCGGGGTAGGACTTTATGGGGTTTTCTTCGGGGTCAACCTGGGAGGGTCGCTGGTTGATGGCACTATTCTCCCTGAGCGACAGATCAGTCGACTGTGGGATGGGCCCTGGTTGGGAGAGACTTTGAAAACCGCTGATGGTTATACCACTGAGATGTACCTTCCCTGGTCCATCATGCAGATGCCGGATGGAGAGGGTGAACGAACCATGGGCTTTTATGTATCAAGGCATGTTGCTCACCTGGATGAAGAATGGGGTTACCCGCCACTGCCAGCTACCAGACCCCGCTTCCTTTCTGATTTACAGGTTTTCAAGCTGGAAGATATTAATACCCAGCAACAATTGGCAATCTTCCCCTTTACGGCCATCACGCTTAATAATCTTAATGAAGAAACTGATTTCCGGCTGGGTACGGATCTATTCTGGAGACCTTCTTCTAACCTGCAGGTAACAGCAAGCCTCAACCCGGATTTTGGAACGGTTGAGTCAGATGATGTGGTGGTTAATCTGACAGCTCAGGAAACTTACTTTACGGAGAAAAGGCTGTTTTTTCTTGAAGGTAATGAGATTTTCGTTACCTCACCGCGCGCTGCAATACAGGGCTCCCGGGCGACTACTGGAGCACGGCCTGTTTCTTCTAGCTTCTTTCTTGAACCTACTACCCTTGTGAATACCCGCAGGATTGGCGGGCCTGCAAGACCGCCCGTGCTGGCACAAGGTGTATCCGTGGCGGATGTGGACCTGGGAAGTCCCAGTGAGTTAAAAGGTGCCGTAAAAGTGACAGGGCAATACCAGCAGTTGCGCTATGGTGTTCTAGCAGCTTTTGAAAATGAGGGTGAATTTGCAGGAAGCCAGGTTCTCGACGATGGTTCAGTGGCGGCCGTAAACGTCCAGCAAAGTGGCCGAGACTTTGGCGTTGT
>JAPKEK010000002.1 GCA_028822125.1 Pseudomonadales bacterium
CGAGTCCGGCGCACCCCCGGATATGTTGCCAGATAAGAGTTGGCTGCGGCCTAAGACCACTGATTATAAAGCCTACACCACGGCATTTGATGAAGTGGTTGTAGCGGACCAACTCTGCGATGCGGAGGAGTTAGATCGTCTGCGTGGGGTCTTGGATGCGCACTTACAGAATTCACAGATCATCATCAGTAAGCTTGCTAATCGATTGCAGCGGAAATTGATGGCGCAACAGAATAGAACCTGGGAGTTTGATTTAGAGGAAGGGACGCTGGATACATCAAGGTTACCCGGCATTATCATAGACCCGTTTAGTTCCCTTGCTTTTAAGCAGGAAAAAGAAACCAAGTTTCGGGATACCGTGGTCTCTCTGCTTATTGATAGTTCAGGTTCAATGCGTGGGCGGTCTATTTCCATTGCCGCGATGTGTGCAGATATCCTTGGGCGTACCCTGGAAAGATGCACTGTAAAAGTTGAAATCCTGGGATTTACCACCCGGGCATGGCGCGGAGGGCAAGCCAGGGAAAGCTGGCTCCAGCAGGGTAAACCTCAACAACCAGGTCGGCTCAACGATTTGCGCCACATCATTTATAAGGCTGCAGATACGCCCTGGCGGCGAGCCAGGCGTAACCTCGGGTTGATGATGCGAGAAGAACTTCTTAAAGAGAATATCGATGGCGAGGCGCTACTTTGGGCCCATAACCGCATTGTTGGCCGGCCCGAAGACCGTCGAATTATGATGGTGATTTCAGACGGGTTGCCCGTTGATAACAGTACTTTACTTGTTAACTCGAGTAATTATCTTGAACAGCATCTGAAATACGCGATCGATAAGATCGAGAACTTTTCGGATGTAGAACTGGTGGCGATTGGGATTGGTCATGATGTCACCCATCACTATCGCAGGGCTGTGACTATTACAGATGCTGAGCAGTTGGGTGATGCAATTACCGAGCAGTTAGTTGACTTGTTTGATGAACAGGCTAACCAGACTTTGGCCAAGAATTCAGCGGGCCGCTGAGGTTGTACCGGCGGTGGCTGGGTAGAGCCCTGGGTCGATATGTACAGCGTTACCCGCTTGAAAGGTCCCAGGTGGATCGATTTTCTGGCTTTGTCAGAATCAACAAACACTGTTTTGAAAGATCTTCCCTGGCAGGTCATGTTACCGGGTCAGCCTGGATTGTAGATGCGGGTCGCAGGCACTGTTTGCTGACCAACCATAAAAAGCTGAATAGGTGGCTGCAACCCGGAGGGCATGCTGACGGTGACGGTGACATTGCTGGTGTGGCTCTAAGGGAAGCTTACGAGGAATCCGGGCTACCCTGCCTGGCGTTAGTCGATCCAGAAATATTTGATATTGATATCCATCTGATACCGGCACGTCAGAATGAGCCTGAACACTTTCATTATGATGTGAGATTCTTAATTGAATGTGGTAGCGATGAAAGGTATGTGATAAGTGAAGAGTCCCATGATTTAGCTTGGGTCCCGCTGACGCAGGTAAGAACTTACTCGACCGAATATTCCATTCTGCGAATGGTTCAGAAAACGCCTTGAGGTTGCTCTAATCAGTGTAAAGGTGACAGCTTACGCTATGCTCCTCAGCAACCTGGGTTGCATTGGGGGTTACTGTCAGGCAATGCTCCATTGCCTGAGGACAGCGATCGGCAAAACGACATCCTGGTCTGATATTGATGGGCGATGTCACCTCGCCGCGAATGGGTTTATGCTTTCGCTGGCGTTCAATGTTGGGGTCGGGTTCTGGGTTTGATTCAATAAGGAGTTGCGTATAGGGGTGTTTGGGGTTGTAGAAAACCTGATCAGAAGGCCCAGATTCCACCAGGGTTCCAAGATACATGACCACCATGCGGTCTGAAACATAACGGACCATGGATAAGTCGTGAGCGATAAACAGCAGTGTTAAGCCCAGCGTTTGTTTGAGTTCCTCCAGGAGATTGACGACCTGGGCCTGTACGGAAACATCCAGAGCGGAAATGGGTTCATCGCAGACCACAAACTTGGGTGCTATAATCATCGATCGGGCAATACCAATACGTTGTCGTTGGCCGCCTGAAAATTCGTGTGGATAACGAGACATATGGTCACTATGCAAACCAACCCGGTGTAACCAGTAACTGACTTGTTCCTTGATATCGGTTTTGTTCAGCCTGCCCTGGATTTCCAGACCTTCACCGACGATGTCCAGAATTGTCATACGTGGATTGAGTGAAGAGTAGGGGTCTTGAAAGATCATTTGCATGAGTTGCGAATAGTGCAGGTGATCTCCTGCAGAAAAATTTGCCGGCAGCGGGGTATCGTCAAAATACGCCTCGCCACTGGTCCTTGGATGCAGGCCAATCAGGGTTTTGCCGAATGTTGACTTTCCAGAACCGCTTTCGCCCACCAGGCCGAGGATTTCATTTTGAGCAATTTCCAGGGATACGCCGTCTACCGCGTGTAGGATCTGGCCTTTGCCCAGGGAGAAATGCTTTTTAAGGTTATTGGTTCTAATGAGCACCGGGTGTACCCATAAGTTTCAGGGGTTGGTACAGTTCTTCAACATCAGGTGCATCTTTGTGTTGCAGCCAGCATCGAGACAGGTGTCCGGAATCGCCAGGGTCTTCCATTAATACGGGCAATTGACTCTTACAGATTTGCATGGCCTGAGGACAGCGGGCGGTATAACCGCATCCTTGGGGCGGCGAGAATAAATCGGGCGGGCTGCCTGGAATAGGCTGAAGTCTTTTATCTCCCCTGCCTGTATTGGATGGCATGGCTGATTTAAGGCCCAGCGTGTAAGGGTGAGCGCTGCGATAGAAAATATCGTCAAGGGAACCACGTTCGATAATTTGTCCTGCATACATCACGGCAACTTCGTCAGCCATTCTTGCAACCACGGCTAAATCGTGGGTAATGAGAAGAATTGACATGCCTTCGGTTCTCTGCAATTCGGTCAGTAATTCGAGAATTTGTTCCTGAATGGTCACATCCAGTGCCGTGGTGGGTTCATCAGCAATTAACAAAGAGGGATTGCAGGCCAGGCTTTGCGCAATCATAGCTCTTTGCAGCATGCCGCCTGAGAACTCAAAAGGGTACTGGCGCGCCCTTTTGCTGGCCTCTGGAATGTGCGTCCTGTCCAATAGTTTAATGGCCATTGCAAGTGCTTCTGAATGACTCTTGCCACGATGAACCATGAGAGTTTCGGCAATTTGATTGCCAATAGTCATGCTCGGATTTAACGAAGTCATGGGATCCTGGAAAATCATACCGATTTCTACACCCCGGTAGCGATTTGCCTCGATCGCAGAGAGTCCCAGGATTTCCTCACCCTTTATCTTTGCTGAGCCGCTGGTGATCTTCCCCGGTGGCATGGGAATGATACCCATCACCGATTGCACGGTCACTGATTTGCCGCATCCGGATTCGCCGACAATTGCCAGGGTTTTGCCGGCCTTTACCGCAAAGCTGACCCCTCGTACGGCCTGAACGGTACCGCCGAATGTTTTAAATTCAACGTACAGGTCGGTAACTTCTAGTATATTTTTGGTCACAGTTATTCTCTCGATCGCATTCTTGCATCGAGGGCCTCGGTAAGACCGTCCCCTAATAGATTAAATGCCAGTACCGTGATGCTGATGAATAGCGCCGGGAAGAAGAGTTCGTGGGGATGGCTCAACATCGTCTTAACACCTTCATTACACATTGAACCCCACGAAGGGGTAGGCGGCGCGACGCCCATACCAATGAAAGAAAGAAATGCTTCTGTGAATATAGCAGAAGGCACCGCAAAGGTGAGTGTAACCAGTATCACGCCCATGGTATTCGGGATAATGTGACGCAGGATTAAGTACCGGGGTTTACCACCCAGTATTCGAGCTGCTTCAATGTAACCTTGTTCTCGGATCTGCAGTACCTGGCCTCGTACCAATCGTGCTGTCGCTGGCCACAATAGCAGCACCAGGGCTAATAGCATGGGAAAGATGCCACTTTCGCCCGGGCCAATGCCGAAGGCAATCTTAAACAGAATCATAAACAGCAGAAACGGCAGAGCCACGACAAAGTCAGCAAAGCGCATGAGAAGTTGATCGATACGGTTGCCAAAATAACCTGCGAACCCGCCATACAGGATGCCGATGGATACGTAAATGAACGGCGCTACTATGCCGATAAACAGGGACACGCGAGCACCTTCCATCAAGCGGGCGAGCATGTCTCTACCTAGATAGTCGGTTCCAAAAGGGTGGAACTCAAGGGTGATGACACTACCGATTACTGCGTCTTGGGTTGGTCCCAGGATATTCCTTTCCATTGCCTCACGGGTACTGATGGCAAGTATAGGCTCGACCTTGATGCTGGTAAATTGATTGTATTCGTCGAACCCGTCGGTCGGAACGATGGAATAGTAGTAGGTAATGGCCTTAAGGCTGAGTCGGTCTTCATAACCAATTTGATTGCCTGCGGTAATTGATATCAGTGGCAAGCCCAGGTTGTTGAATCCCTCTGGTTTGGATTCGTTTCGATAAATATTGTAACCACCCGCATTGGATAGCGCGTCCCAGAGCAATCTGACTGCCTGGGTTGAGGCGGTTTCGGCGAGCCCGAATGCCGATACTGGATCAACTTGATCGGCTATCTCATTGGGTATGGCAGGCAAAGCAGGATCGACAGGGGGTGTCCAGGGTAAGGGGTTTTCAACTAAAGTGGCCCTTTTTGGTAGCGATGGCGCCTGGGAGATTTGATTCAGGTCCTGCAGGGTAGGATCCACATTCCAGACAATGGGGCCTACCAGCGTGAATAATGCTAAGGCGGCAATCAGGTAAAGTGAGATGAGTGCCCTTACATTCTTCTTTAGTCGTCGCCCGGCGTCCTGCCAGTAAGACAGAGAAGGGCGGGTGATCAGTTCGCCCTGATTTTCTGCCTCTAGGGGCAGGAAGTCTGCTGTACTGAGCGTTCCGTGATGGCTCATTGAAGCCGGACCCTTGGATCGATGAAACCGTAGAGAATGTCGACCAGGATCACCATCAGAACTAGAAAGGAGCCATAAAAAACCGTAGTCCCCATAATAACCGTGTAATCTAGCTGTTGTACGGCCTGTACGAAGTATCGACCCAGGCCCGGTATTGCAAAGACAAGTTCAACCACAAAACCACCGGTAGTGATAGCCGCTATTTGCGGGCCTAACACGGTAATGACCGGAAGAATGGCATTTCTGAGCTGATGCCTAAAGAAAATTCTTAGCGGCGATAAGCCTTTCGCTTTGGCTGTCTTAATATAATCTTCGTTGACCACATCAAGCATTGACGAGCGCATTAAGCGAGTCAGCAGTGCCATGGTGCTCAGGCCTAACACCATAGAAGGCATGAGCATGTGCGAAAAGGTTCCCCAGCCCGCTACAGGCAATACAGATTGCCCGGCTAACTGATTGAGGTTCACCAGCAGTAACTGACCCAGCGCTGCGAACACAAAACTGGGCACTGAGATTCCGAGTATAACGAGAAACATGATGATGATATCGGGTAACCGGTTTTTGTAGACCGCGGTTATTGCTCCCCACAGAATCCCGCCGAGAGTAGCAAAGAAAATAGCAAGAACGCCCAGCGTAGCTGATACCGGGAAATGATCTTTTATGATGTCATTAACCTTGCGATTCTGCTGGGTGTAGGAAATCCCGAAATCTCCCGTGAGCATATTTCCGAGGAATATAAAATACTGTTCGACCACAGGTTTATCGAGCCCGTATTTGCGCTCAAGGTTGAGTCTGATCTCAGCTGAGACCGCTTTCTGATTCATCAAAGGGTCGCCAGGTACAAGGTGCATGGCGATAAATGTAGCGGTTGCTATGAACCAGACCGTGATCAGTCCGGCAACCAGCCTTTTAGCAATGTAGCTTAGCATAACAATTTACTGAACGATTCGTGCGAAGGTAAAGTCCGGGTCAGCCCCGACTACCTTGCGTACTACGCCTCGTACTTTTGGATTAAGCAGATAAATTACGCCCTGCTCATACAAGGGCAGTATGACCGCTTCTTCATGGATAATGCGCTGTAATTCTGCCATAGCATCCATGCGGATTTTTGGAATGGAACTGTTCATGGCGGTTCTGACGAAACGGTCATACTCAGCGTTGTTATAGCGGCCTCGATTGTTGAGATTCCAGGAAGCGAACAGGTCACCAAAGGTCATCACATCGTCGAAATCGGGTCCCCAGCCTGCGCCTACTATATCGAAATTGCCTGATGTCATTTTGGCAAGTCTTTGTTTAAAGGTCTGTATGTCAATTTTAATATCCAGATCCAGTTTGTTTTTCAGCATTCCCTGCAGGTACTCCGCCTGCTTTGCGGCTGTCGGGCTGTCACCGACCAGAAGCACCAATGGTGGAATCTGAGCGATACCGAGTTGCAGCTTCGCCTGCGTGAGCAGTTTCCTGCCCAAGGCAGTATCGGGTTCTACCTTTGGCGCTGGGTATTCAACGCGGAATTTGCCTTCAGTGCCGCTTAGCCAGACAGGAAAGAGGCTCTCGCCCTTTAGATTTCCTGGCGTTGCCAGCACTTTATTAACGAACTCATCAGCATTAAAAACAGCACCAATTGCCTGTCTGAGAGATAGATTCCTGGTTACCCGACCTGGCCGATGGTTATATTCAAGGAAAAACACAGAGCCAGTTGAAAAACTGCGAATTCTAAATTTTCTGGTTAAAGCATCCTGGTAAGTTTCACCATCCAGGCGGGTAAAAATTATTTTGTCATCAATGAACAGATTCAACCTAGCCCGGGTATCTGCCGTGATGTAATCGGCTTCGATCGCATTGAGTTTGATCTGGTCCCTGTTCCAGTATAGACGGTTTTTTTTCAGTTTCATGGATGCGCTATGCACCCAGTCAGTCATCTCGAAAGCACCGTTGAAGATAAGGTCATCGGCATCGGCTGCATAGCGGTCCAGTCGGGATTTGTAAAACTTCTCTTGAATGGGGAAGTAGCTTACAAATGCTGTTAATTTGCTGAAATAGGCTGTGGGCCTTTCTAACTCGATTTTCAAAGTGAAATCATCGAGCGCCTGGACACCGAGTTGTTCCGGTGCCAGTTTCCCTTGGTTGATGGCTTCCGCATTTTTGATGGCATATAGGATAAAGGCATATTCCGATGCGGTAGCCGGGTTCAGGGTGGTTCGCCAGGCAAAAACAAAATCATGAGCAGTGACCGTATCACCATTGCTCCATTTGGCATCAGGCCTTAGCCAGAAGGTGGCTTTCTTATCGGTAATTTTCCATCGTTCAGCGACGCCTGGAACGAGGCGGCCTCGTCGGTCATAGCGGGTAAGGCCTTCCATGATGTGGCCCAGCACCATAACCGAGACCTGGTCTGTTGCTTTCATGCCATTGAGTTGAGGTGGTTCCTGAGTCAGCGCCAGTTTGATGGTCTGGGTGTGGAAGTCAGTAGCATCCGCCTGGCACCAGAAACTTTGCAGTAAAATCAAGACTGCGAGAAAAATAGGCAAGGATGTCGTCATCAGCAGGAAAACAAGTTAGCGAAAGTGGAATTCTAGCATGACCTGGTATGGTTTATTCTAAAGCAGTTGAGTCTTATTTATCTAACTGGCGAAACGCAGCAGATTAGTGACCACTCGTTCCAGGTGGGTTAGTGAATTACAGACATCGGTCTGATGACAGTTTGGCGCATATTTTTTCATTTCAGCATCGCCGACAATCCAGTTTGATCTGGGTTCAGGGTTCAACCAGATGACGCGGCGTGCTTTTTCGTATATTTCATGAAGAATTGCTGCCTTGGGGTCACCGTAATTGTTCCTGGCGTCGCCCAGAATAATCACCGTAGTCTTGTTATTGACGTCGTCCATACAGTTTCGTTTGAAATCCATCAACATCTGACCATAGTCTGTTGAGCCATTACCATAATCACGCATGGTTTTGGCCATAGCATCTTCAAGCTTGCTGTTTTCAAATAATCGGGTGACTTCACCCAGGTCGGAAGAAAAAGCGAATGAGCGCACTTTGGGAATGACCTCCGACAGGCTGTATAAAAACATCAGTAGAAACCGAGAATAGTTGCTCACCGAACCACTTACGTCGCAAATGCACATGACTTTAGGACGATCAACTTTGACCGCTTTCCATTGCAGATCAAAAAACATACCATCATATTGCATGTTCTTGCGTAGGGTTTTGCGAACATCGAGTTTGCCTCGTTTGAAGGTCTTCCTGCGTTTGGAGTGGATGGCGACGAGCTTTTTAGCCATTTTGAATACAATTTCCTGCACGTCCTTGAAGTTTCGTTTCTCCAGATTACTCAGCTTTACCTTTTTGAGGAGTTCTTCCCGGAGCTGCTTCCCGGACTCGTCTGCATGAAGAAAAAATTGTTTTTCAACATAGTCCCTGACCTGATCGCGCAGACGATCACGGCCCTGCTTGAGTTTTTTAGCAAGATTTCTCTCGGGTCGGCCGCCGTCGCCCTGTAGCTGGGTGATTTCATCCTGGAGGGGCTTTAAGCCCATGGCATCCATTATCTTTCTGGTGTACAGCCCTTTTTGAGTGAAAACAACGATCTGATTGACCTCAACCCTGCGGCCAGCCTCAGACAGGGATATCATCAGTTCTGTTCGATTGCCTGACATGAGTAACTGACCCAGCGGAGATGAAGGTGTGAGCTCTGTTGTTTCGTCGTCATCTTCATCTTCTGCCTCAATTTCTCCAGAGCCTTGCCCGCCACCCTGGCCTGAACCTTTACCGCCGGGTTGGCCGTTACCTGGGTTGCCCCGGTCTGACTCATCGAAATCCGTATTGTCGTCCTGGTGATCGCCATCCTCTACCTGGGGATGGTCTGAGATGTTTTCAAAGGTAAAAAACTTTTCAAAACTTGTCTCGAAGAGTTCTTTTTCTTCCGGTGTTTTAGAAAGGATCATGGACAGCGAGTTTTTGAGCAGGGTCCGGTTCCGGTAACCCACCAGTTCCAGCGCCTCCATCGCGTCCAGGGTTTCCGCTGGTGATACCTGGATCTCAGCGGTCCGCAGAACCTTAACAAAATCAACCAGGGTGGTTTCCATTAAGCTTCCTTGGTGGCCTTATTGGTCAGCATCTGCACTTCGGCTTGCACTGTTTCAATATCTTCCTGAAATTTCAGGATGACATTGAGTGTTTGACGAACCAGATCAGCATCAAGGGATTCGGTATGTAGAAGAATCAACGTTTTCGCCCAGTCTATGGTTTCACTGATGGCAGGGACTTTTTTAAGATCCATTTCACGTAGTTCCTGGATAAACGAAACTAGCTGCTTTCTCAGGTTAGCAGGAATATCTGGAACCCTGGCATGGACTATCTGTCCTTCAAGGTCTGCATCAGGAAATGGAATATACAGGTGCAGGCAGCGCCTCTTAAGCGCATCACTGATCTCGCGGGTATTGTTGCTGGTTAGGAATACCAGCGGCTTTCTATCCGGATTAGCTCGTACCGTGCCGATTTCAGGAATGGATATCTGGTAGTCGGATAGCAGTTCAAGCAGCAGGGATTCAAATTCGTGATCAGACTTGTCTACTTCATCAATCAGCAGAACGCAGCCTTCGGTTTCCTTGATGGCTTTAAGTAGTGGTCGAGGCTCGAGAAATTGTTCGGAAAAAAAGATATCGCCAAACTCATGGAGTTTTGTAACCGACTCACTCAACCCTTTTGCTCCTTCAAGGATCTCGCCTAGGGTCTCCTTGAGAACCTGTGTATAAAGTAACTGCTTACCGTACTTCCATTCGTAGATAGCCTTGGATTCGTCTAGCCCCTCATAACACTGCAGACGGATACATTCGAGATCAAGCATTGCTGCAACCGATTTTGCCAGTTCTGTTTTGCCGACGCCTGGAGGGCCTTCAATTAGAATCGGTTTGTCCAGATGGTAGGCCAGAAATACCGCAGTGGAGATCTGGGTATTCGAAATGTAGTTTAGTCCTTCCAGCCCGAGTCGAATTTTTTCGATACTTTCCAGCTTCTCGTCGTTTTCAATGGTCACCCGCAATTCCTTTTAATGATCGTTACTGGCCGCTGGTCTAGTGGCAAGCGCAAGCCATTATGTAAAGCAATCTGGGGCTTGTACAGGATCAATGTATTTATCATTGCTTTCTATTGAGTTGAATAATACTTAATGATGAGGGTATTTAAGTGGAAATCAGACTGCTTAAGTCGAGAATATTCAGTTTCGATATAGAAGACGCGGGCAAAAGCATATGGTAGCGTTAATTACAGACAGCAGAGAGGGGTTAAACAGATGGTTAAGCTACTCATCACTCTAGCCCTTGCGGGCTGCATTTGCACTGCCCAGGCAATGGACGTCTATCCGTCTACCTACCAGGCGCCAGAGGTGCCTGATTTATTGATTATCAACGCCAGTTTGTATATGGGTGATGGTCGTGAAATTGAAAAGGGCTTTGTTCATGTCAGACAGGGTCAAATCGTGGCCGTTGGCGCAGGCAGCCCAGCCGGTATTGAAAGCACTTGGGTTATTGATGCCGAGGGAAAGTGGGTGACACCCGGTATCATCGATGTACATAGCCATCTAGGAAATTATCCATCGCCAAGTTATAGGGGAAGCAGTGATGGAAACGAGGCGACGTCGCCTGTGACTTCTGAAGTCTGGGCAGAGCACAGTGTTTGGCCTCAGGACCCCCAGTTTCCATTAGCGCTTGCAGGCGGTGTAACCACCCTGCAGGTATTGCCGGGATCAGCTAATTTATTTGGTGGCAGAAGTGTCACCGTCAAAAATGTCTGGTCGAGAACGGTCCAGGGGATGAAATTCCCAGGAGCGCCGTACGGTTTAAAAATGGCCTGCGGAGAAAACCCCAAGAGAGTCTATGGCAGGAAAGGGTCAGCGCCTTCGACCAGGATGGGTAATTTTGCTGGCTACCGCGAAGCCTGGATTGATGCGCTTGAATACCAGCAAAGTTGGGTGCTCTATGACCGAGATTTAGGCAGATTTGAGGATGAGAAGACAGCCTTTGGAGAATCCACAGAGGATGTAAAGAGAGACTATAAAAAGGAGCCCAGTCCGCCCAAGCGAAACCTGAAAATGGAAACCCTGGTGGGTGTTCTGGAGGGTGACATTCTGGTTCACAATCATTGCTATCGGGCCGATGAAATGGCCCAGATAATTGATCTTTCAAAGGAATTCGGTTACCAGGTCACCGCATTCCATCATGCAGTTGAGGCCTACAAAATTCCGGATCTGTTAGCTGAAAATAATATCTGCTCTGCCATGTGGGCTGATTGGTGGCAGTTTAAGCTGGAATCCTTTGATGGTATTCAGGAAAACATTCCCCTGGTCCATAGTGCCGGTGCCTGTGCGATCGTGCATTCGGATTCCGCTATCGGGATTCAGCGTTTGAACCAGGAGGCCGCTAAAGCGCTGGCAGCGGGTCTACGACTGGGATTGGCCATATCACGAGCAGAGGCCATGACCTGGATTACCGGCAATGCTGCGAAGGCCCTGGGTATTGACCATAAAACGGGTACTTTGCACAGCGGCAAGATGGCTGATCTGGTGATCTGGAGCCATGACCCGTTCAGTGTTTATGCGCGGGCGGAGAAGGTTTTTATAGATGGTGTGCTTCGATTGGATATCGATAAAGGTCTGAAACCCGTGAGTGATTTTGAACTAGGTTTACGAATGCAGGATGCACAATCATGAAACGATTAATGATACTGCTCTGTCTGGTTGCAGGTTATGGTCATGCCTCACCTGTGCTGATCAAGAATGCAAAGCTGGCCCAGCATGGCCTGGACAATGAGATGCTGGTTGATATTCTGGTGCAGGGCGATAGATTTGAAGCTGTGCAGAAAGCGTCGTCGTTCGCCGATGATGTTTACGAGACGCTGGAAGTTATTGATGCTGAAGGTCGTTGGGTGACGCCAGGCCTTATTGACTCAGCGACGTCGATTGGCCTGGTGGATGTGCCAGGATTAGGTATCAGCAGTGACAATCAGGTTGAAGATTTCCCTCTGGGCGCCGGTTTCTCGGTGTCACTTGCGCTAAATCCAGATTCGTCACTGATTGCAATGGCACCGACTGACGGGATTACCCGTGGAGTTATTGTGCCCGCGCCCGGCAACAGCAACTATGCGGGCCAGAGTTCTGTGGTGGAGTTTTCCGGTCACGCAGAATTTGTCTTTTATACCGATAATGCAGTGCATCTCTATCTACGAGAACGGGACAGAAAATTTGCCGGTGGATCGAGGGCGGCCGCACTCTACTCTGCGTTGTTTGGGTTGCGCGAAAGCCAGCGCTATAGCCAGAATCGCCGAGCGTTTGCTGCCAATAAGTTGAGACCGTTTAACCTAAGTGAAGCGGATTTAAAGGCACTTGCCAAGGTAGTTTCAGGGCAGCTGGTTCTGGCAGTGCACGTTGATAGGGCTGCTGACATCAGGTCGGTATTAACTGCCCTCGCTGAATTTGAGGGCATCAGGCCGGTTCTGATGGGTGCCACTGAAGCCTGGAAGCTGGCAGATGATTTAGCCTCCGGGCGTGTTTCTGTTGTGCTTAACGTTCTCGATAACACGCCGGATAATTTTGATAAGTTGGGTGCCCGGTTGGACAACGCGGCGATCCTGTCAGCGGCAGGTGTGCGCATTGCCTTTATGTCCAGCACACCATTTTCTGAATTTCGATCACTGACCCAGGCTGCTGGCGTGGCTGTGGCAAATGGCCTGCCTTTCAAGCGTGCTTTGCAGGCAATCACATCCAGTCCGGCCCAGATTTGGGGTCTTGATTCACTGGGTAGTATTGAACCTGATGGTATCGCTGATCTCGTGATCTGGGATGGTGATCCCCTGGAATTAATGTCTGCGCCGGTTAAGACGATGATTAATGGCAACTGGGTTGAATCCAGGACACGTCAATCGTTACTTGCAAGGCGTTATCTTCCCCTGTCAAAAGGGCAAGGCCCTGATGGCAGCAGCACCGCTGGACGTGAGAAATGATAGAGCTATAGCCACTGGCAGGCGTAAAAGATGAAGATAAGATAGGAGAGTATCGATGGTTAACCGACTGATCGTCAGGATTTGCCTTGGCATGCTGTTACTGAGTTGCAACATGGTCTACTCAGGTCAGTTGGAAGATGAAGCTCGTTCGGATTATGAAAAATATCTGGGGGAATTATTCAGGTATTTTCATGCAAACCCGGAACTGTCTTTTGTCGAATTCAAAACCTCGGCGAGAATTGCCCGGGAGCTTGAGTCCATAGGTTTCGAAGTGACGGGTGGCGTGGGGGCCACGGGTGTGGTGGCCATCCTGAGAAACGGGGACGGTCCGTTGGTCATGATGAGAGCGGATATGGATGGCTTACCGGTACAGGAACGCGCTAGCCTGCCCTATGCATCGAAAGTATTCCAGGAAAATTCAGAGGGCGAGGTTTTTCCGGTAATGCATGCCTGTGGACATGATGTGCATATGACTTCTCTGATCGGTACCGGCCGCAGGATGGTTGCCAGCAAAGGTACCTGGTCAGGCACATTGATGCTGGTTGCCCAGCCAGCAGAAGAATGGAAGATTTCAGGCGCCAAGGCAATGCGAGAAGATCGGATCTGGGAACGGTTTGGTAAACCCGATTATGCCCTGGCTTTTCATGTGGCTGCAGATATTGAAGCGGGCAAACTGTTTGCGCCTCGTAATGCTGCCTATTCTGCGGTCGACTCACTAGATGTTATTGTGCCCGGGATCGGCGCTCATGGGGCCAGTCCGCATCGAGGTCGGGACCCGATCGTGATTGCTTCCCAGATTGTCCTGGCCTTGCAGACCCTGGTATCCCGAGAGTTGTCACCCAGGGAACCTGGTGTGGTCACGGTGGGTGTATTCAAAGCAGGTAATAAAAGGAACGTCATTGGTGAACTAGCCAGGCTGGAATTGACGGTTCGCTCAGACAATGAAAGTACCCGGGATAAACTGCTGGCGGGTATTGAACGAATTGCTGTGAATATCGGCCGAGCAGCTGATTTGCCCGAAGACCGGTTGCCTTATATTGAAATGAAAGGCGGGGTTCCGGTTACAGCCAACGATGAAGCCCTGGTTGATCGACTCACTTCCCGCTGGCGGCGCGAATTTGGCGAGGATATGCTGGCTCAGTATGAGCGGCAGGGCATGGGCGGGGAAGATTTTCCATTCTTCACTCAGGCACCTTATATACCCAGTGTTTACTTTAGTGTCGGTGGCACGCCAAAGGAAAATTTTGTGCGCGAGGCGCAGGGTGGGGTCGCTGTGCCGTCCCATCATTCGCCGCTGTTTGAAATAAGTCCGGAACCTGCAGTTGTATCAGGCGTTATGGCAACGGTCAGCGCGCTGCGCGAGTTAATGCCTGTGGATTAGAGCGAGGCAAGCGGGTTTTGCTCTGATATCGAATTTACCCGCGTTTACTTTCTGACTAAACCCTGGGTCTTGTTGTGGGCTCTTTGCCTTCGATTTTCTTCTCCCATCTGCCTCAGGGTATCGCGCATTTCTGGTTTAATTTCCATAAAATGCTGCTTCCATGCGGAACTACTTTGCCATTTAAAGGGTGACTCAAGAAAGGTCGCGGGTTCGCTTGCGTCGGTCAGCAATTGCAGTGCGGATTGCATTGTCTTGGTCTGCATCTGAAGGTCGAATGGCTTACCCACTGGATTGCCCAGGGGTAAATCGTTGTAGAGGACCCGGGGTGTACCACAGCGTTCTAATATGTCCCATGCTGAACCGATTACGATAGTACTAATGCCGTTTTGTTCGAGTGTTCTGGCCGTCAAACTGATGGTCTGGTGACAGACTGGTCACAAGGGAATGAGAATGGCGACATCGACTTCATCCTGTATACAAGCCTTTTTGATTGTTGGAGCATCCTTGTTTAAGGTATTAGCCTGACTGTATTCTGTGGGAACGAAATGATAACGGTCTGCCAGCGCGCCGATCGGTCCCTGGTCAACCATGTCCCTGAGAATTTCCATGGGGAAGTATGAGCTTCGGTCACGCGTGTGCGTTGTTGTTTTGTCCCAGGAAAGTTCGCTAGTGTCAAAGGCACCCGGTATTTCATCAAAGGAATAGCTCTTAGCGGTCCTGCTTGGTTTGGGTATTTCCGGTTCGGTTACAGCGGTTGTTACCAGAGTGACTACACAGTCTGCCAGTGGCTTCAGCAGGGGCTGGAAAGGTGTGGCAGTGTTCTCAGCCCAAGTATAGTCCTGCTCGAACCCCTGGGCTCGATAGTAGTCTCTGGTCCGCTGGATATATTGAATTTTCATTTATATAACCTTATCAGACCTTCCTGGGCACAGGACGCGATCAGTTCGCCCTGTTGGTTGTAGAAAGTGCCTCGGCTAAAGCCCCTTGCTCCGCCGGAGAATGGACTGTCCTGATAATATAGCAACCAACCGTCGATGGTAAAAGGTTTATGAAACCACATGGCATGATCAAGACTGGCCACCTGGAAGTTGTCATTGTGCCAACTGATACCATGAGGGCGATAACTGGTATCAATTAGTGTCATGTCTGAGGCATAGGCTAACAGACATTGATTGAGCCTAATATTGCTGGGCATCCTATCCACGGTTCGTATCCAGACTCGCTGGAAGGGTTCCTGAGGCTCGGTGCTAAATTCAACACTGTCATCTATAAATCGCATTTCAAGCGGTTTCGGTCGGCTGGCAATGGCTCTCTGATCTTCTGACATATCCTCCAGGTGGGGCTGCATAAGTTCTGTTTCGCTGGGGCAGGTCTGGGGGTCAGGCGCACTGGGCATGGCAGCCTGGTGCTCAAGCCCTGTCTCGCAGACCTGAAAGGAAGCTGACATGCTGAAGATAGCTTGGCCTTTCTGGATGGCAACCACGCGCCGGGTGGTAAAACTTCGGCCATCTCTGATGCGATCCACCTTGTAAAGGATTGGGATAGTGGTATCGCCCGGCCTGAGGAAGTAGCCGTGCAGGGAATGGGCGACTCGGTTAATATCGTCAACGGTTCGAGATGCGGCCACTAACGCCTGGCCAATGACCTGGCCGCCGTAGACTCGCTGCCAGCCTTCGGTCGGGCTTACGCCGCGGAACAGATTGACTTCGATCTGCTCCAGGTCCAGTAGTTCCAGCAATGCTTCTAGTTCAGGTTTCACGGTAACCAAAATCCAAACAGGGCAAAGCAGAGTCAGCCGTGGTACAAACCGGAAGTTCTGCTATTGCCGCTTTCTTTAGGAGGTTGCTTGTCATCAGTATTTGTACGTTTCAGACTTGAAGGGACCATCCTCTGGAACATTGATGTAGTTAGCCTGAGCCTGGGTTAATCGAGTGATGGTTCCACCGAATCCCTGGACCATGTAGGTCGCTACTTCTTCATCCAGCGCTTTGGGCAGGACTTCAAGCGTGATCGGTTGCCGTTGCTGGGGATCATGGTCAGCCCAGGCTCTTGCAAATAGATGCATCTGCGCTAAAACCTGATTGCCAAAAGAGCCGTCCATAATTCGTGACGGGTGACCGGTCGCGTTACCCAGGTTGACCAGTCGGCCTTCAGACAACAGGATAATGTAGTCGTTAGGTTCAGAACTGCGAAAAATTTTGTGTACTTGGGGCTTTACTTCCTGCCAGCGCCAGTTGTCTCGCATGAATTGAGTATCTATTTCAGTATCAAAATGGCCGATATTGCAAATGACAGCATTGCTGGCTACCGTTCTGAGCAGGTTTTGATCGCAGACATTCACATTTCCAGTACAGGTAACGATGAGATCGGTGCTATTCATGAGACGCAGATCAATATCTTCGGCGCTGCCCGTGTTTTTTCCTCCTGTGTAGGGTGACACCACTTCATAACCGTCCATGCAAGCCTGCATGGCGCAGATCGGATCCACTTCTACAACTCTGACAATCATGCCTTCCTGGCGCAGGCTTTGTGCTGATCCCTTGCCGACATCGCCGTAACCAATAACCAGTGCCTTCTTGCCGGCCATGAGCATATCGGTTGCTCGCTTGATGGCATCATTCAGGCTGTGCCGACAACCATACTTGTTATCGTTCTTGGATTTAGTCACTGAATCGTTGACATTAATAGCAGGGACTTTCAGTTCACCCTTATCCAGCATCTCCTGCAGGCGATGAACACCGGTAGTTGTTTCTTCGGTGATACCATGTATTTTGCCGAGCATTTCAGGAAAATGACCGTGAACCATTTCGGTGAGGTCGCCGCCATCATCAAGAATCATGTTGGCCTGCCAAGGCTTGCCATCTTTCAGAATGGTTTGTTCAATACACCAGAAAAATTCTTCTTCGGTTTCACCTTTCCATGCATAGACAGGGATACCCCTGGCTGCTATGGCTGCTGCAGCGTGGTCCTGGGTTGAAAAGATGTTGCAGGATGACCACCTGACATCGGCACCCAGCTCGACCAGCGTTTCGATTAACACTGCTGTTTGAATGGTCATGTGTATACAACCAAGAATTCTAGCGCCGGCCAGGGGCTGTTCCTGCCGGTATTTTTCTCTCAGGGTGATGAGTGCAGGCATTTCGGCTTCGGCAAGTTCAATTTCTGCTCTTCCGAATTCGGCCAGGTTGATATCAGCTACTTTATAATCGGTCATTGTTAGTCTCTCTTTTGTTAGTCTGTTAAGGCGATAATGGGTGATTTCTGTTAGATGAACATGCAGGCGCTTAGGCTTTGTTAAATAGACGAAGTTGGAGTTGGAAGCCGTTTCGTAAGCCCAGAAATGCAGACTGACCCCGATGCAGTTTGGCATTTTCGGTCCAGTTATCCAGGTCCTGAGGTTCAAAACCCAGCCAAAGATCGCCACAGGTGGCTCTTGCCCAGTCCTGATGATGTGGGCAAAGATCGATCAGCAGCAGTCGACCATTAGAATTCAGCAGTTGTCCCGCAGTTTTAAGTGATGCAGCTGGAGACGGAAGATGATGCAATACCATATTCATGACGATCAGATCAGTTCGGGTTTCTGTGGGGAGTTCATCAATACTGGATTCCAGGTAGGTAATATTGTGGAGGTTGTGGCTTCGTGCAAAAGAGCGGGTTTGTTCAAGCATGAGCGATGAATTGTCTACTGCCAGGATAGATTGAAATGAACTGCTCAGTTTTGCCAGTAGTGGGCTGCCTCCAGGACCAATTTCTATGACCCGGTTTGCTGCGGGTATCTGTTCGTTATCAATCAGGTTTTCAAGGCAGTCTGAGTAATTTGAATAGGCTGCGATTAAATCCTGGTTTTCCTGCAGTTTCTCAGCGTTGCGGGAGAAAAAGTCCTGCGACTGACGTCCTCTGTCATCGTAAATCTGGGTTTTGCGAATAAGAATGTCTGAATCAAGCTGGACTCGATCGATTGAATGGAAAAAGCTTTCCTTGAAATCTGCCAACGGTCCTTTAGTCGATAAGATTGCCCTTCGATAGAAAACCGAAGTGCCTTCTTTCCTGGTTTCCAGCAGTTCAGCAGCGCTCAGGATTTTCAGGTGATGGCTCATGCCCGATTGGGCTGTATCGAGAATGTGGCAGAGTTCAAGAACGCCAAAAGAATCGTTCTTGAGTAATCTCAGGATGTTTAATCTGAGGCTATCGGCAGCGGCCTTGCAGAAAGTCAGTAGAACTTCTGAGGGCAGGGCTGAGGGGTTGTTCTCAGTGGGCATGAAATAGCTATATCAACATTTTTCGATATAGTAATCATTGTTAGGAGGATAGCAAGTTATATCGAAAAATGTTGATATAAACAGCTAGGACAGCCTGTGATTTTTCAATAGCTGTTCTTTTTGGTATGGGCTCGCATGGGGTACAGTTGTCCTGCGACAATAAAACTATTTGATAACGGTGATCATGGGATAAGGCTATCAGGTCCTGTCGCTAATTTGTTTATAAGAGGGTTCAGTCGGAAATGGCAATGATACGGAAAATCCAGGCTCGTTATGATGCGGAACAGGATCGTATTCTACTGCGGGTCAGTCGTGATGACGACAAAGAGTTCAGGATTTGGCTGACCAGACGGTTTTTGTCGCTGATTCTCAAGGCGCTCAATCAACA
>JAPKEK010000328.1 GCA_028822125.1 Pseudomonadales bacterium
ATGAGGAGGCGCAGCGGCATCCGGGTGACTATGAAGCACAGGTATCCCAGGGTGCTATCGCAATCCATGATCGAGAGAACCTCGCAAGTTCCGATGCCGGGGTTGCCCGGCTTCGACGGCTGTTACGTCGGCGGGTGACCGAACTACAGGAGGGCCATGAACCCCCGCGCCAGGCCCAGCGCGAGGGTGAGATTGTCTCCACTTACACGCAGGATACGGTTTTTCTGGCGAGTTTCAGCTCTGACCAGCAAAGGGCCTTTGGGCAAACAGTTGCGAATACCGTTATCAGAAGCGGTGACAGGAGCCCGGATGAGCGGGTGTTGATGGTGAAGCAGGCCTGTGAGACATTTGCGATGCGTAGTTGAGTTCCCCATGACTATAATGTAAGGGTTGTTACATTTTTAACCACAAAGGAAATGACTGAGGAGGTTCTCTAATGAATTCGTTAAGGAAGTTTGTTGCACGAAGCATCTTTATTTTAGCCGCGCCCCTGCTTGCAACCGGTGCGCAGGCTGGAGAATCAGTACTGCACACGATTCTCAAAGAAGGCGTGCTCAAGGTTGGCACCACCGGCGACTGGAACCCGATGACCATGCGCGATGCCGCCACCAACAAGTACAAGGGGTTTGATATCGATGTCAGCACCAAGTTGGCCGAGGATCTTGGCGTTGAAATCGAATATGTACCTACGGACTGGAAGACGCTGGTCGCTGGCGTAACCGCGGCCAAATACCATATGACAGGTTCCGCGTCAGTCAATCCCAAGCGCGCGAAAGTGGCCGGATATTCAATTTCTTATGTGGAAGTGGGTCAACTGCCGATGATTCACACAAAGAATGCAGAGCGGTTTAAATCCTGGGATGACATCAATCAGGCCGGTGTAAAGGTTTCGGCTAACCTCGGTACTACGCAGGAGCAGTACATAAAGTCGTTCTTCCCAAATGCGACCCATGTGATCATGGAATCACCCGCGAGAGACTGGCAGGACGTGCTGGCAGGGCGCTCAGACGCGAGTATCACCTCTAATATCGAGGCACACAAACTGGTTGAAAAATATCCTGACCAGATGATGATCGCACCAGTCGAGAACGCTAAGGCCAGAACGCCGCTCGCTATCTTGCTGCCGCAGGATGATCAGGTGTGGATCAACTACGTGAATCACTGGATCTCGCTGCAGAAGGCCCGCGGATTTTTTGATGACTTGAAGAAGAAGTGGGGTCTCTAGACCAGTCCTTGGTCATGAGAGAATAAAAAGGCCCGTTCACGTGGGCCTTTTTGTTTTTCACAATAAAAGTTGCCGGCTATCGTTGACCAAAAAGCAGCACGGAGACAGCCTTGAACCTTCAGACCGCAACCAGTCAGGAAGTCGAGGACTATCTAAAGTCCTGCACCGGAATCGTTTTGCCCACAGGCTCTCTTGAGCAGCACGGACCGATCGGACTGATCGGCACCGATGCTATCTGTGTAGATACGATAGCGCAGAGTGCCGCATCACAAAGCAGTATGCTCGTGGCTCCTGTGCTGAGTTATGCACCGGCCCAGTTTAACCTGGGATTTGCGGGCACGATTTCACTTTCGGCGCAGACGTTTGCAAAGATCTTCACGGAAATCACGACCTCCCTGATGCGAAGCGGCTTTGACCGGATTTATGTTCTTAACGGACATGGAGCGAATCTCGCGCCGCTCAAAAGCGCGGTACATGACCTTTACCTGAAATACGATGACGAGTCGCCCATGGTGAAGATCCGTAACTGGTGGGATTTTTCTGAGGTCAACACACTGCGTCAGGAGTTGTACGGAGACTGGGAAGGCCTGCACGGAACCCCTTCGGAAGTGTCAATCACACAGCAGGTTATGCGTACGGTTGCACGAGAGGATGCCAGTCCGCCAGAGCCGCTCTCGCCTGATGATCTTCGCGAAGCTGCAGGCGATTATCATGGGCCGGCTACCCGGCACAAGGAAGCGTTTGCCGATGGCCGTGTGGGATCATATTCGGAACTGGCCGATCCTGCGCATGGTGCGCAGTTGATCGAGGCGGCGACACAAGCCTTGATTCAGGAATTCAACGCGTTTGTATCTGAACAGGCTCGCTGATGCGCTGTTTTTGGAGCCGTAACGACGGGCTAGCGCTCTTCAGTCTGCATCTTTCTTTCAAGCCACCGTACTCCGGCC
Source organism: Pseudomonadales bacterium (assembly GCA_028822125.1). Taxonomy (GTDB): domain Bacteria; phylum Pseudomonadota; class Gammaproteobacteria; order Pseudomonadales; family Azotimanducaceae; genus UBA9926. The sequence goes on from JAPKEK010000328.1 coordinate 2,173, forward strand.
GACACGATCAGTATCAGCACAAGGTATTCAAGGATCAGGAAGGTGTAGATCTCCAGCGGACGGTATTCGGTCACGACAAGTTCATTGGCGCGCCGGGTTAGTTCCTGCATACCGATAACGGACGCTAGCGAAGACATCTTGAGTATGTAGACAAACTGGTTGCCGAGCGGAGGTAGGATGACCTTGATTGCCTGAGGAAGGATAATCAGCCGCATTTTCGGACTGTATCTGAGACCCAGAGCGTCAGCAGCTTCTATCTGCCCTTTAGGGACCGACTGGATGCCGGCACGGAAGATTTCAGCCTGGAAGGCGGAGTCTGAGATGCCAAGCGCGAGAACGCTCGCCAGAAAGATACCGATACTGATGCCGGCAACCTGGGGCAGGCCGTAATACACCCACAGGATCAATACCAGCAATGGGATAGCCCGAACGAGCTCAACGTAGGTCACGTTAATCACCCGGGCTGTACGGTTGGCGGCGATGCCGGGCAGGGCAATCAGAAAACCCAGCACCATGGCCAGCACGATGGAGGCCAGGGAAAGAATAATGGTGTCTTTCAGCCCCCCCAGCAGAAATTTTATATTCGTCATCCCCTGCCCGGTGGCTGGGGAGACGACATACCAACCCCAGTTTCCATTATCGCCGGAGCCAGTGCAGCCTGAGACCATAGCCAATGTGGCAACGACTAGCAGCAGTCGGGAAAAGATTCTCATAAGGGTTTAGCCTTGCATTTGGAATGAACGGAAACCAAAATATCCGTTGTTGGGACGGGAGAGAACGCGATTATATCCAGATCGACACCGCCTCATCCGTGGCCCTGACTGCCATTGCATATTGTCAGGTCTACAATATCATTAAACCAAAAAGCTTAATATCTTTTCCTGGAGGCGCGCCGATAAATGCAGACTCTTGCCGATTTCATTGATCTTGAGCGGTATCCGGTCGATAGGCTGGATTCGCAAGCAGGCTGCGCTCTGGTTGAGGATTGCCGGCAGATGATGAGCGAGGGTGCCATCTGCGCTTTGGAGGGCTTCCTTCGCCCAACGGTTGTGCGAAAACTCGCAGACGAGGTTTCCAAGCTTGAGAACGCCATGCGACAGGTGGACTTTCTGGCGACACCTTATGGCTGGCTCAAGAATTCGGGATTCTCCGAAGGGCATCCCAGAAGCAGACTTTATCGTCGCCACTGCGGTGTACTGACGACTGATCAACTGAGCCCCGTCGGTTTGTGTAGTCGGCTATTTAATTTTGCACAGCTGACAGAATTCGTCCGACAGCTGATGGGTTACGAGGCGCTTTTTAATTCGGCCTGTCCAAATATCTCCGTCAGGCTCAATATCATGCAGGCGGGGGACGAGTTTGGTTGGCATTACGACACCAATGATGGTGCGGTCTCGTTTATTCTGCAAAATGCTGAGCAGGGCGGTGCCTTTGAGTATGCCCCCCTGATTCGCAGCGAGACGGATGAGAATTACGAGCGCGTTGATCGGATTTTCTTGGGTAGCGAGTTACCGTTAGTTGCAGAAGCGCCCGCGGGTACTTTCATACTTTTCATGGGTAGGCGCTCATTGCATCGGGTTGCACCTATTGGGCAAACCGCAAGATCCCGCCAGACCTTACTGTTCAGTTATGACCAAAAGCCCGGTATGGTGTTCCCCGAGAAAATCCGCAACAGGATGCTTAAATCGTCGCCGGAGCCTTTCCTCGGCCAGTGAAAGAGATGCGCCTGCGCTTTAGATCACCCTGTTCACAATACTCAGTAGGCTACTGACAACCTGCGGACTGTTGGCCAGTAAAAATCTTAGGGGATAGGGAAAGCTGAGCACCCACTGTCGGATGGGTTTATGGGGTAAAACATCATCTACCAAAAGTGCAGCAGTTTCCACCATGCGTCTTGCCCCGCAGCTGGGGCAAAAACCTCTGCGCTTGCAGCTGAAGGCCGCCAAATCCTCTGCTCTAAAAGCGTATAGCGCATCAGTAGGATTGTCTGCGTGTGTTTTTATTTCAATGTCTTAAGGGGGCAGGCATCGTTCCAGTAAAAAGCTG
>JAPKEK010000329.1 GCA_028822125.1 Pseudomonadales bacterium
GTTATTTCTTTGGTTTCCGGGATGACGCACTCATAGAAGGTGCCGTTGCTGCCACGGCGACTCGAACTACCAGTGATAAAATAGAAGCTTGTATCGAGGCCAGCCTGCCATAGGCCAACTAGCCAGACCACTAACAGGCCTGTCTCTGGTTGACCTGCTGATTTTACAAGGTATGTGCGTTGCGCCGATCGCAGGTGCCAGGCGCAGCTTGGTCAGTACGGCTCGGAAATCGCCCCGCGCTGCCTGCGCCCAACTGGCAGGACAGGTTTACTGGCCATTTACTAACTGACAGATCCTACTATGCCAACTATGAATGAACAGACGTCAGTTGGTAATGTTAATAGTGGCCCCCTGGCGGGTATCCGAATACTGGATCTGTCAGCCGTCGTATCAGGGCCGATGGCAGCCGTCATGCTGGCTGATCAGGGTGCTGACGTTATAAAAATAGAGCCGCCTGGCTGGGGTGACGGTGTGCGCAGGCTGGGTGCCAGTAGGAATGGCCTGAGCGCTATCTACGCTATGATCAATCGTAACAAACGCTCGGTTGCCATCGATCTGAAACAGCCAGAAGGGAAAAACCTGGTCCTGCAACTGGCTAGAACCTCAGACGTGCTACTGCAGAACTATCGCCCAGGCAAAATGGATCGATTGGGCCTGGGCTACCCGCACCTGAGCCAGGTTAATCCAGATCTCATCTATGCCTCCATTTCGGGCATGGGCGATGTCGGCCCTTATGCTGATCAAAAGGTCTATGACTATGTCATTCAGGGTATCAGTGGCATCCTCGATGCCCAGTCAGAAGACAACCAACTGACCATGGTTCGGACTATTATCTATGACAAAGTGACCGCCTTAACTATTGCCCAGGGTATTACAGCGGCGCTACTGGCGAAAGAAAGGGGTCAAGGAGGGCAGCATCTCCAGCTTTCCATGCTAGATGCTGCCCTTTACTTTAACTGGCCTGATCTCATGTGGAATCACAGTTTTGAGGGTGACGGCGTGCATCATGCCGGGGATCTCGCCGACTTTTATGAAATCAACCAGACCCGGGACGGCGCCATAGTCTCGCATCAATTAAATGGCGACTGCTCGAGCTATTCAACCGAGGAACTGATCAATTTGTTTGCAGAAAATGAAATCCCCGTATCCAGAGTCAACCGCCGTGAGGATATCAGGGATGATCCACAGATCCAGGCTGTGGACATCCTGAAACAGTCAGATCACCCCCGCGGCGGCATAATGGTTCAACCCAGGGCACCGGTGCGTTTCAGCAAGACCCAACACCAGGTTCAGCAACCCTCAGCTGAACTGGGCCAGCATACCGTAGAGGTGCTCATGGAACTCGGCCTGGAAATAGAACAGTTACGGGATTTAGCAGCTCGGGGAGTCATTAGCTGAACGTTTCATTTAACCAACTATAGAACCTGCGCCAGAATCAGACCCACTTTGTCTAAAAACCACTGCTTTAAACTGACCAGCCAGGCAGGCTGCTGTTGTTGCTGCCACTGACTGTTCGCCGCAGCATTAATATACTGATGAATATCGCTGACATCACTTTCACTGAGCACATCAGCAAAACCAATCATGCCAACAGAGCGGTACAGGCCCTCGAGCACAATAGGCTTGAATAAGCGATGGGTATCATCGGACATCATCCTCAAGTCCGATGTTAAGCCTTTATTAGCCACCCCCATGCCATGGCAGCGCATGCAATGCTGATTATACAATAGCATGCCGTTTTCAAGTTGCAGATCGCTCGCGGCCATCTGCCGATGCCTGAATACCGGTTCTTTCTGCAGAACCTGAGGCAGTTTAGCCTTGCCTCCGAGTTTATAGACCAGTAATCGGCCGGGACCCCCTGCTTTGGCATCATCCTCTGCCAGAACCAAGCCAACAGCGCCGCCCCAGCCAGCCATTACGGCGACGTACTGCTCGCCGTTTACCGCATAACTGATCGGTGGTGCAATGATCCCGTTGCCTACATCAGTTTCCCACAGCCTGCGGCCGGTAGTTGCATCATAAGCCGAGAACCGTCCCTCACCGGTACCCTGAAACAACAGATTTGCAGCCGTTGTCAACAATCCCCCGTTCCACATGGTGTTGTGCTGGACCCGCCAGATTTCACGTTGCCTAACCGGGTCCCAGGCAATGGTCATGCCGGTTAACAAACGCTTCATCAGCGGTAACATCTGCTCTGCAGAAGGCCCTTCGAGGTTAGCCTCATCGTCCTGAGCGGTGTTCCAGTGAGGTCCTTTATTAAATTTGAACGTCTCAGGCGTGTTATAAACTGACAGATTTTCCATGGCAGGAATATACATCAGACCAGTACTGCTATTAAAAGCCATGGGTTGCCAGTTATGTCCGCCAAAAGGCGCCGGCCGGGTCCACTGGCTATCATTCACGTGATCAGCGACTGCTGTTTCAACCGGACGACCGGTTAGCGGATCAACATGGCTTGCCCAGGAAATCGGCACATAATTCTGAGCCGAAATCAATTCACCGGTGCGTCGATCAAGCACGTAGAAAAAGCCATTCTTGGGGGCCTGCATCAGCACCCGTCGAAGTTCACCCTCAATCAGCAGGTCTGCCAGAACCATGTGTTGGGTAGCCGTGTAATCCCAGGAATCAGCGGGCGTAGTCTGGTAGTGCCAGACATATTCTCCACTGGTCGCTTTCAGTGCGACAATGGAAGACAGGAACAGGTTATCGCCCCCACCTGGGCTTCTTATATGGCGATTCCACGGAGATCCGTTGCCGGTGCCGATATATAACAGATCAAGATCAGGATCGTATGCCATGGAATCCCATACTGTACCGCCGCCGCCCACCTGCCAGTACAGATCACCTGTCCAGGTTTTCCTAGCCATTTCCATGGCGCTTGATTCTACTGGCAAACCTGGATCCCCGGGGACCGTATAAAAACGCCAGGAAAGTTTACCGGTATCGGCATGGTAGGCTGAAATATAACCCCGTACACCATACTCTGCACCACCATTACCAATCATCACCAGGTCCTTGACAACCCGGGGAGCACCGGTAATGGTGTAAGGCTTTGATTTATCAATGGTCAAGGTTTCCCAGACTACATCACCTGAGAAACGATTAAGGGCGACTAGTCGGCCATCTATGGTGCCTACAAAAAGGTGATCATTTAGAACTGCCACACCGCGATTCACCACATCACAACATGCATTAGCGCCCCATTCCCGCGGTACCTGAGGATCAAAACGCCAGAGCAACTCACCAGTAACAGCATCATTTGCAAATACCGTGCTCCACGCCGCTGTGCTGTAGATTACCCCATCAACAACAATGGGAGACGCTTCCAGACCCCGCTTAGTCCCGGTATCAAAGAACCAGGCTAAGCCGAGATCATCAATATTGCTGGGATTAATCTGAACAAGCGGTGACTGCCGAGTTTCCGAATAGGTACGGCCGTGAGTCAGCCAGTTCTCAACATCGCTATCAGCCGCCACCAGTTCCTGAGAACCTGGACTGGCTGATACCCATGGAACATAAAAAAAAATTAATAACCACCGCAAATTTAGCACCCGTTTCACCGTCATCAGAGACCTGCCACCATACAACATCGCTAGCCAACAAACACATTTTCAGGTAGCCGCGTGTCAAACACAGCCAGAAAATTTATAACGGGTAGTTATACCCAGTAAAAAAGGCATCGTCCTGAACGTTTAGTTGTCTCTTTGTGTAACCTATATCTCAAACCGGCATCTCAGCAATTGGTGCCTTTATGTGATACCTGCGTATGTATAATAATGGGACCGCTTCTGGACAAGTAGGGATTTATGGTTGACTCTGCCAACAGCTCATCAAAATCAAGATCGCTGCTTTCAATTTTTGTAATTGTCTCACTGGCCCTATTTTCTGGTTATGCCGCTTTCGATCTTGAAGCTGCGAGTGCTTTAACCCGTTTGCTGCGAAATTGGGTGGTCGTTTACTTTGACTGGTTTCTGATTTTAACAAGCGGGTCGATCCTGCTATTTATGCTAGTACTATTGTTTCACCCGAAAGCAGGGGAAGTACTGGGCCAGCGTGATGAACCCCCCGAATTTTCCCGCTGGTCCTGGTTCGCTATGTTATTCAGTGCAGGTCTAGGACCCGGGCTACTGTATTGGGGCGCGGCAGAACCCATTACCCACTTAAATGAAAATCCTCTGTTAACCTTTTTGGAACTCAATGCAGGCACCGAGCAGG
>JAPKEK010000330.1 GCA_028822125.1 Pseudomonadales bacterium
CGAGTCCTGCTTCCTTGGCCAGAAGCATAAAACTCTGCAGGAACATGCCCAGGTCAGACCATTGTGGCAGGCCCATTTGCCGGTCGACGAAACAGAAAATCGCAGCAGGCGCACCAAAGAACTGGAAATTTTCGGCCAATCGTCTGAGACGAGCGGGTTTATCTTCTCTGGGAATACCTAGCAGGGCATACATTTGTTCGCCCACCAGGAATCGAGACGATCGATAAGGCTCGGTTAGTTTAGCTGGGTAGATCGAGTAGGCGGGTTCTTCCGGTTGTGGATGATCGAGAACATATTGTTTAAATCGGATCATTGTATGGTCATTAATCACGAAAATACGCCACGGCTGGACATTACCACCAGAAGGCGTACGTGCTGATTTTGTAAGCAGGTCTGCCAGGGTCTGGTTTGAAATGGGGTCGCTTTTGAAAGCACGGATTGACTTTCGGGTCGCAATGGCTTGGCTTACTTTCACGCTGACGCTCCTGGATCATAAAAAAATATTCTAGCATGGTTAAAATGGCTGGGAACTTGCTATTTCAAGATTGATTTCCAGCGCTAGCCTTTTAATTTCAAGGCTAAGGTGTGATATTCCTTCACCTCTTCCATGACAACATAAGTCTTTGATTCTCGGACACCGGGCAGTGTCAGCAGGGTCTCCCCTAGGAGTAGTCTGTATGCTGACATATCTGCAACCCGTGCTTTGATCAGATAGTCAAAATTACCTGATACAAGGTGACATTCAAGGATTTCTGGAAGCTGCAGGACTGCAGCTGAGAATTCGGCAAAGATATCCGGGGAGGTGCGCACCAGGCTGATCTCAACGAAAACCAGCAAACCAAGTTGGGTCAGGTGCGGGTTCAGTTTTGCATGATAGCCCGTTATGTATCTTTGATTTTCAAGCGTTTTCACGCGCTCACTGCAGGGCGTTGCACTGAGACCCACTATTTTGGCGAGTTCTGTATTAGTAACGCGGGCATTGGCTTGCAGGTGATGCAGGATACGGAGATCTATTTTATCTAGTGATTTACCCTTCATAAGTGAACATCCTTAGTATAAAGCTATACGTAATTATCAGTAATTATATTATTCCACTAAATTAATTCAATTATTTAGTGAGAAAAACTTCTTTGAATCCTTCTATAATATAGACCCCAGAACAAGATCAGTCAGGTTGTTACAGCAATGAAAATCGGTGTACCCAAAGAAATCAAGAACCATGAGTATCGTGTTGGTCTATTACCCAGTTCAGCCCTGGAGTTAATTCATCATGGTCATAAAGTTATGGTTGAAACAGGTGCAGGTGAAGGTATTGGCTTCCTTGATGAGGCCTATCAGCAGGTTGGTGCAGAAATCGCAGCCAGTGCTTCAGCCGTGTTCAGTGACGCAGAGCTGATTGTCAAGGTGAAAGAGCCCTTAGAGAAGGAAAGAGCCTTGTTAAGGTCCGGGCAAACGCTGTTTACCTATCTTCATCTCGCGCCGGATTTAGCCCAAACCCGTGATCTGATTGATAGCCATGCTGTTTGCATTGCCTATGAGACTGTGACAGATGCTGCAGGCAGGTTGCCATTGCTGGCACCCATGTCGGAAGTGGCAGGAAGAATGTCGATTCAGGCTGGTGCCATGTGCCTTGAAAAATCCCATGGTGGCAGCGGTGTATTGCTGGGGGGTGTACCAGGCTCTCCTCAGGCTAAAGTCGTTATACTCGGTGGCGGCGTGGTTGGCAGGAATGCCACCATGATGGCTGTGGGTATGGGGGCTGATGTAACCGTCATTGATCGGAGCCTGGATGCGCTTCGTCATATTGATGAATGCTTTGGGAATCGCGTTCAAACCCTTTTTTCAACGCAGGATACTGTGCATCGGTTTGTTCTGGATGCTGACCTGGTAGTTGGTTCAGTGCTGATTCCAGGCGCTTCTGCACCTAAATTGATTTCCAGGGCCATGATCCAGGCTATGCGGCAGGGTAGTGTCCTAGTGGACGTCGCCATCGACCAGGGAGGATGTTCAGAAACGTCAACTGCAACCACCCATGCAGAGCCCACTTATCAGATTGATGGTATCGTTCATTACTGTGTTGCCAATATGCCAGGCGCAGTGGCACGGACCTCCAGTCTGGCCTTGAATAATGCGACCCTGCCATTTGTCCTGAAATTGGCTGATAACGGTATTGAGCGTGCCTTGCAGGATAACGGCCATTTGCTGAATGGGTTAAATATCTGTCGCGGAAAGGTCACCAATGCCTCCGTGGCACAGGCTCATGACATGGAATATCATGACGGTTTAAGCGTTCTATAGTCAGTTCTGGCGCCGGCAGTGTAAACAACGACTGGCTTCAGGGCGATTTAGCGTCAATCATGCATCCTTATTAGGTTATCTATATTAGGTTCTCCATCGCAATAATAGGTTATCTATCTCAATGGCAGTAAACTCTCTGAAAAAGTCATTATCGATTCGATGCTTGATGGCTTGAAACAGTTATTGAGTTTACGTTAAGGAGCCCTATGAAGCGGTTAGCCTGGCTGATGGCAGCCATACTCGTGTTTCTATCTGCCTGCGAGAAGTCTGAACCGGGCCACAGAGCTGCAATCTCACCACCCATCGCTAACCAGGTTGACACCTGGGTAGGCTCAGGTGACCAGAGAAGACGGGATGAATATTACTGGATACGAGACGATAGTCGTACCGACCCTCAGGTATTGGCTTTGTTACAGGCTGAAAATGACTATACAGACCAGGTCTTAGCACACACCCAGACACTCCAACAAACGCTGTTTGAGGAAATCACCGGTCGACTGACAGATTCAGATATGAGCGTGCCGGTCAGGGATGGGCCTTTTTTCTACGTAAGGCGATTTAACAAAGGGGGGGAGTATCCTGTTTACATGCGCTATCCGGTAGCTGAGCCCGAAGCCAATCAACTTTTACTGGATGCTAACAGTTTATCAGAAGGGCACGATTTTTATCGGTTGGGAAATTGGGTAGTCAGTCCGAATCACCAGCAGATAGCCTATGCAGAAGATACGCTGAGCCGAAGATTATTCAGCATTAAGATAAGGGATATTGCCGGTCAGCGAGATCTGGTTGATAGCATTACAGGTGCTGCGACCTCGCTTGCCTGGAGTGCCGATGGACATTATCTGTTCTACGTAAGCAAACATCCCCAGACGTTACGGGAGTTTGAAGTTTATCGGCATACCGTCGGCACCTCGTCTGACAAGGATGTGCTGATCTACACCGAAAAGGACACTGCTTTTTCTGTTTCGGTATCGGAAAGCCGTTCTAAAGCATTCATCCTGATTCGCCATGAAAGCACAGACAGTACAGAAGTCAGCGTGATACCGGCAGGTCAGCCAGAGGCAGAAATTGCGACCTTGCTGGGTCGGCAAGAAAAGCACGAGTATCGGGCTCGTCATCATGATCGCTACTTCTACCTGTTAACGAACTGGCAAGCCAGCAACTTCCGATTGATGCGGGTGGCTGAAGATCAGTTAAATTCAAGGCAGTCCTGGCAGGAAATCATCCCCGCCAGAGATGATGTATTGATCAGTGATTTTGAGGTATTCGATGAATTCATTGTGGTGGAGGAGCGTGCTCAGGGGCTATCAACGCTGAAGATCAGGTTTTTTGACGATCGAGAGGATATTTCAATTCCTGTTAGCGAGACGCCGTACACCATTGCGCTGGCGAGCAATCCTGAATCAGACAGTGGTAAGGTTCGTTACCAGTTCAGCAGTTTGACTACGCCGGACTCGGTATTCGAATTTGATGTCCATGCCAGGCAGTCGACTTTATTAAAACAAGACAGGATTGTCGGCAACTATGATCCTGCTCTGTATCATTCTTCGCGATTCGAATTTAGCGCACGTGATGGTGTGAAGGTGCCTGTTTCTATGGTCTATCGCCGGGGACTTTACCGGGCAGGGCAGAATCCTGCATATCTTTACGCCTACGGTGCTTATGGATTATCCAGTCCGCCGTATTTCCGTAAATCCATTTTCTCACTCATTGACAGGGGCTTTGTTTTTGTGATTATTCATGTCCGAGGCGGGCAGGAACTGGGACGCAAATGGTATGATCAGGGTAGGCTGCGGAACAAGAAAAACACCTTCAATGACTTTATTGATGGCACCCGATTCCTGGCTGAAAATGGACACATCGACGCTAACCGCGTATTTGCCTCTGGGGGCTCTGCTGGAGGCTTGTTGATGGGTG
>JAPKEK010000331.1 GCA_028822125.1 Pseudomonadales bacterium
AACTGGCCGATATGTATACCGAACTTGCTGCTGCCCGTGCATACGGCTATGCAGTAGGTCAGGCCTGTGATCGAGGTGAAGCAACTCGAAAAGATGCAGCCGGCCTAATCCTGCACACAGCAGAAAAAGCCACCCAAATGGCACTTCAGGCAATCCAGGCACTCGGTGGAAATGGCTACACCAACGATTACCCGGCTGGCAGGCTACTGCGAGATGCCAAGCTTTACGAGATTGGTGCCGGTACCTCCGAGATCCGCCGCATGCTCATCGGCAGAGAGCTATTTAAAGAATCTGCCTAATCAATCCAGTCATAGAAGAGGTGAGAAATGACACTCATCAAATCCAATATAAATAACAGTAACAGTGCATTTTCCAAGAATGCTGAAGCGATGACGGCACAGGTTACTGACCTGCACGAAAAGGTGTCAGGCATAAAACTTGGCGGCGGTGAAGCTTATCAGGCCAGACATGTGGCCCGGGGGAAATTACTGCCCCGGGAAAGAGTCCATAACCTGATCGATCCAGGTTCACCTTTTCTTGAACTGTCCCAACTGGCCGCCTACCAGGTCTATCAGGAAACCATCCCCGCTGCCGGCATCATCACTGGAATCGGTCGAATTCATGGCCAGGAATGCGTGATTGTTGCCAATGATGCTACCGTCAAAGGCGGAAGCTATTACCCCATCACTGTCAAGAAACACCTGCGGGCACAGGCCATTGCTGAGGAAAATCACCTGCCCTGTATCTACCTGGTGGATTCCGGTGGCGCGAACCTGCCTCTGCAGGACGGTATTTTCCCGGATAAAGAACACTTTGGCCGTATATTCTTTAACCAGGCCAATATGTCATCCATGAATATCCCACAGATCGCCTGCGTCATGGGGTCCTGCACAGCCGGTGGTGCTTATGTACCTGCCATGGCTGACGAGGCCATCATCGTGAAAAACCAGGGAACCATCTTCCTGGGTGGCCCGCCGCTTGTTAAAGCTGCTACCGGTGAAATCGTCAGTGCAGAAGACCTGGGCGGTGCTGATCTGCATTCGCGTACTTCTGGGGTAACTGATCACTACGCCCAGAATGACCAGCATGCACTGCAACTGGTTCGACAGGCTGTACGGCGCCTGAATCGAAAAAAAAATATCGCGCTGGATATCACCGAACCGATCGAGCCTGTTTATCCTGTTGAAGATCTCTACGGCATTATCCCGGCTGACCCACGAAAACCTTACGATAGTCGCGAAGTAATCGCCCGCATCGTCGACGCTTCAGAATTCTCTGAATTCAAAGCGCTGTTCGGCACAACCCTGGTAACGGGATTTGCCCGGATCTTTGGCTACCCCGTGGGTATTGTGGCTAACAACGGTATCTTATTCAGCGAATCAGCGGTAAAGGGTGCTCATTTCATCGAGCTCTGCGCCCAACGCAAAATTCCGCTGATCTTCCTGCAGAACATTACCGGATTCATGGTGGGTCAGCAGTATGAAGCCGGCGGCATCGCCAAGCATGGTGCCAAGATGGTTACCGCGGTGGCCTGTGCGAAGGTACCCAAGCTGACGATTCTAATCGGCGGTTCCTTTGGCGCAGGTAACTATGGCATGTGCGGTCGAGCCTATGATCCACGCCTGCTGTTCATGTGGCCGAATGCCCGCATTTCGGTCATGGGGGGGGAGCAGGCGGCTGGTGTATTGTCCCAGTTAAAACGCGACCAACTCGAAAGCAGGGGTGAAGTCTGGTCTGCTGATGAGGAGGCTGCGTTTAAACAACCCGTTCTGGATACCTACGAAACTCAGGGGCATCCCTATTATGCTTCAGCCAGATTATGGGACGACGGCATAATCGATCCGCTGGACACGCGCATGGTGCTCGGACTATCCCTCTCTGCGGCTCTCAACAAACCAATTGAGGATTCTCGCTTTGGTATCTTCCGAATGTAAAGGATAAGGCCCATGTTCAACAAAATACTCATCGCAAATCGCGGCGAAATCGCCTGCCGGGTGATCAGAACAGCAACCTCAATGGGGATCAAATCGGTTGCCGTTTATTCTGAAATAGATGCCGACGCGCTACACGTACAGATGGCGGACGACGCCATCCAAATTGGCCCTGCGCCGGCAAAAGACTCTTATCTTGATATCAGTAAAGTGATCCAGGCAGCCAAGCTCAGCGGCGCCGATGCCATCCATCCTGGCTATGGCTTCCTGTCGGAAAACCCGGCTTTCGCAGAGGCCTGTGAACAAAACCATATTACATTTATTGGCCCCAGTGCTGAGGCAATTCAAAAAATGGGTTCAAAATCTGCCGCAAAACAGATCATGGCAACAGCCGAGGTGCCGCTCATCCCCGGTTATCACGGTGAGGATCAGGACAGTGGCCTGCTAAAGCAGCAGGCCCGTGATATCGGTTACCCGATTTTACTCAAGGCCGCCGCTGGCGGCGGCGGGAAAGGGATGCGACTAGTCTCAAAGGAAGCAGAATTCGAGCCTGCTCTTGCTGCTGCCATACGTGAATCCATGAGTGCATTTAACGATGACAAGATGCTGGTTGAAAAATACCTGGCCGAACCGCGACATGTCGAAATACAAATTTTCTGCGATCAGAAAGACAATGCTGTCTATCTATCCGACCGAGACTGTTCGGTGCAGAGACGCCACCAGAAAATTCTGGAGGAAGCACCGGCGCCGGGCATCTCAGCCGCGTTAAGAAAGCACATGGGTGAAGCAGCAATTCGCTGTGCACGGGCAATCAATTATGTCGGCGCTGGCACGGTCGAATTCTTACTGGACCGGGAAAACCATTATTACTTCATGGAAATGAATACCCGCCTGCAGGTTGAGCATCCGGTAACAGAGATGATTACCGGGCTGGATCTGGTCGAATGGCAACTCCGAATCGCAGCAGGAGAGCCCTTACCCCTGTCGCAGAAGGATGTCAGCCGTAGCGGCCACGCCATAGAAGCCAGAATCTATGCAGAAGATCCCAATAACAACTTCCTGCCCCAAACCGGGACTCTAACCTACTTATCACCACCACCTGCCAATGCCCATGTTCGTATCGACACCGGAGTCATGCAGGGGGATGCGGTGGATGTATTCTATGACCCCATGATCGCCAAGCTGATCGTCTGGGACGAAGACCGATCCCGCGCAATACAACGTCTAAGCAATGCCCTGATGGATTACCACATCAGTGGCATCACCACCAATATTGGCTTGTTGCATAAGATCGCCGAGCACAATGCCTTCCGCTCAGGGCAGGTCAATACCGGTTTCATAGATCAGCATAAAAAAGATTTGTTGCAGCAAACGGTGAGGACTGATGAAACGCTAACCTGCGTGATGGCCTTTTACATGACCCTGGAATTGCAGAGAACGTCATTTGAGCAGGCTGCTGAATCAGAAGACCCGCACTCTCCCTGGAACCAGAACCGGAACTGGCGATTAAACCAGGCTCATTGCCAGCAACTGCAGCTGGCGATCGGGTCTGAGCAGATAACCGTAGAAGTAGAATTTCAGCCACGCAGCGGAAACAGCAAGGTCAGGCTGCTAGACCAGGCATTTGAGGTCAGAGGAACATTGCGGGATCAAACCCTGACAATGGCCATAGACGGTAACCGAAGCAAATACATCATTGTCAGGGACGCCAGCGGCTACACGCTGTTCTCATCCGTTGGTAACTGCCACTTTCGTCTCTTCGAACCCGATTACGGCAGCGAAGATTCTCTCGTCGATAGCGGCGGTCTAAATGCACCCATGAATGGCATCATAGTGTCTCTACTGGTAAAAACAGGTGAGCAGGTCGATAAAGGAGATGCTTTGATAGTGATGGAAGCCATGAAAATGGAGCATACCATCAGAGCACCCTCTGCCGGATCAGTCAGTCAGTTCAACTGCAGCCCGGGAGACAGGGTCGACGGTAATACCAAACTAATCGATTTTGATGCTTCCAGTTGATGCCGCAGTCATCCTTAACGTATAACAATGTACAACTGTTTCGCTAAAGATCCTGCCCGGATAATTCGCGTAAGCCCAACGCAGTTCAAGCAATCTTTGTTAATCCCGTGCATCCTTCTGTCAATGGCCAATGGCTTGGCAGAGTAGCTCAATGGGGCATGAACCCATTTTTCAAAAATAAAACTGTCCCCCGCGGCGCATTCATCATCCAGCAGGGTCAGAGCGGAGACTCTATATTCCTCATCGC
>JAPKEK010000332.1 GCA_028822125.1 Pseudomonadales bacterium
ACCGAAATTCGGATGAACTTCGATGGGCCACCACCTGAACCGACAGGCTATTCCATAGAACAGCCGGCAAGAATCTCTTTAGACCTGTTCTCAGTTCGGAGCAATCTTACTTCAAAATATCATCCTCTAGGCAATGGTAACGCCAGAAATGTAACGGTTTTAGAAACGGAAGATCGTACTCGGGTTATCGTTGCATTAAGTGAGTTGGTGGGTTATCAGACTCGATTGCGAGGCAACACACTTTATCTGCTGGTAGGTAGAGACCTGCAGCAGGTTAAGGCACAACAGCTGTCGGCACCTAAAATGGCAGTTACTGCAACAGCCGCGTCGAACACTGCCTCTATGGGTATCCAATCTCAGCAAATACTCGATGTGGATTTCAGAAGGGGTGATGCAGGTGAAGGTAGAATAATGGTCAGGTTGTCCGATGCCGGTATCGGCATAGACGTGAACAGTGAGGGTGGTAAAATAAAAGTTACTTTCCCCGACACCAGCATCCCGAAAGCCTTGCAGCGCCGTTTGGATGTTGCTGATTTTGCGACGCCGGTAAAAATTGTCGATGCCTTGCCTGAGGGTGATGCGAGCACCATCACTATAGAACCGATTGGTGAATTTGATTATCTTGCTTATCAGACAGGCGAGTTTTTTACGCTTGAAGTGAAGCCTCTGGATGCTTCTAACGCAGAAACCAGCAGCGAGCAGGCTTTTAAGTACCGCGGAGAAAGGCTGTCTCTGAATTTTCAGGACATTGAGATTCGATCTGTACTGCAATTGTTAGCTGAGTTTACCGACCTTAATCTGGTTGCCAGCGATACAGTCGCTGGCAGAATTACCTTGCGACTGCAAAATGTTCCTTGGGATCAGGCGCTGGATATAGTGATGCGGACAAAAGGGTTGGGTAAGCGCATGGAGGGCAATGTTTTGATGGTTGCCCCTGCCACTGAATTAGCAGCCCGGGCAAAGTTGGAGCTGGAGAGCCTGCAACAGATATCCGATTTGGCGCCATTGCGCACCGACATAATCAAAGTGAAGTATGCAAACGCCTCGGAAATTCTGAGTCTGTTCTCCTCGGGAAGCGATGCTTCGAGTAGCCAGGACATGGGTGCATCTGGAGGTGAGGAGACAACCCCTCGAGGATTCATATCGAGTCGCGGATCGGTCATTGTGGATGATCGAACAAACTCAATTATTCTCACGGAAACCATTGAAAAGATAAATCAGTTCAGGGAACTGTTAGAAAAATTAGATATCCCCGTCCGGCAGGTGCTTATTGAAGCTAGGATAGTAAAGGCCAGTGATAGCTTTAAGCGTGAAGCCGGGATTCGATGGGGTGCCTACGGGGGCCGTGTCTATGATGGTGGAACCCGCCTCCAGTATGGTAATTCGCTGGAAACGGTAAAGGCGTTTCGAGATGGTAATGAACCGGATAATAATCTTATTGTTGATCTTGGAACCAGTTCAGGAAGGACCGGCGGATTTGCCTTTGGTTTGGTTAACGATGATTTTCTTCTGGACCTGGAATTGCAGCTTTTTGAAAGTGAGGGCATGGGAGAGACTGTGTCGAGACCCACTATAATCACTTCAGATAAACACACCGCATCGGTTAATTCAGGCAGTCAGATCCCCTATCAGGAAGATACCGGTGGTGGCGCGACGGCAACCAGTTTTATCAGTGCTACGGTCGGGTTAACCGTAACACCGCAGATTACAGCCGATGATCGCATCATATTGGATTTAAATGTCACCAATAATTCCAGAGGTGACCCCACTGCTGATGGCCCGCCTGCAATTGATACTGAAAGCATTGAGACCCAGGTTCTCGTTAATGATGGTGAAACCGTTGTCCTGGGTGGCCTGTATCAGACCCGAACCGATCTCATTCAATTGAAAACACCCATATTAGGGGATTTACCCTTTGTCGGCCGATTGTTCCGAAATTCCGCGAGGACAAAGGATAAAGATGAATTATTAATCTTTATTACACCGCGGATCATTCGTGAATCTAAAGCGGTTAGATAGCCCGCAGATAGAAGGCTAGCCTATGTATTTGCAGACCTATAAGAGCCTGTTTCTGGTTGGTCCTATGGCCTCGGGTAAGACAACTGTAGGGCAAAAATTAGCGAGTCAGTTAGGTCTTGATTTTGTAGATGTCGATCAGGAAATCGAAAGGCGCAGTGGTGTATCCATTGCCTGGATTTTCGATGTAGAGGGAGAGCAACTCTTTAGAGAAAGAGAAAGCCGAATAATTGAGGAACTTAGCCTGGTGTCAGGACTGTTGCTGGCAACCGGAGGGGGCGCCATTTTAAAGGCTGAAAACCGACGTTGCCTGATTGAAAGGGGGGCCGTTTTGTTTCTTGATACGACAGTCGAAACCCAACTCAATAGAACGATCCACGATAGCAGAAGGCCACTGCTTCAAAATGTGGATAAACGAAAGGTACTAACAGATTTAAAGCTGGAAAGAGATCCTCTATACAGGGAGGTTGCTGATGTGACCGTGAAGGTGGACAACAGGCCAGCTAAGAAGATGATAGAAGCCATAATAGTTGAATTATTAGGTGGTGGACTGGTGTGTAAATGAATAAGCGCTTGCAGGTGGACATGGGTGAAGCTTCTTATCCGATTCACATTGGCAGAGCCCTGCTGGGACAGCCGCAATTGATTGCTGAATATATCTCGCATCAGTCAGTATTTGTGGTCAGTAATTCAACAGTTGGTGATTTGTATTTGGACCGGTTGAAGTCTGCTTTGAAGGGTTTTTCCGTGAACGAATATCTCATCCCGGATGGTGAACGTTTCAAGACGCTGCAAACAGTAGAAGCAATCGTTGGCGCCATGCTGGAATCCGGGCAGACCAGAGAAACCACAGTCATTGCGCTGGGTGGTGGTGTGGTAGGTGATATTGCCGGATTTGCAGGGGCAGTTTATCAACGTGGTGTTAGCGTAATTCAGATACCAACTACGTTGCTGGCTCAAGTGGATTCGTCAGTGGGTGGAAAGACTGCCGTAAACCATCTACTGGGCAAGAATATGATAGGGGCGTTTCATCAGCCAGCTGCCGTATTCATTGACGTGGATGTGTTGGCTAGCCTTCCCCCGCGTGAATTACGAGCAGGTTTGGCAGAGGTTATTAAACATGGCGCATTGGCAGATGCTGATTACCTGTCCTGGTTACAGTCAAATGTGAAAAAACTGCTGACATTGGATAAAAATGCGGTTACTAAGATGGTGCTGCGAAGTTGTGAGATTAAGTCAAGCATTGTTTCTCAGGATGAAAGAGAGTCAGGTTTAAGGGCATTGCTTAATCTGGGACACACTTTTGGGCATGCCATAGAAACACTTTCTGGTTATGGCGTTTGGCTGCATGGCGAGGCTGTTGCCGTAGGAATGGTAATGGCAGCAGACCTGTCAGCTCGGTTGGAAAAGATCAGCTGGGAAGATGCTGGATACTTGAAATCATTGCTCTTGCAGTTTGAATTACCCACATCGCCACCGGATAACTTAACCAACCAGCAATTGTTTGCAGCCATGGGGCGAGATAAGAAAGCGACAGGGAAAGGCATGCGGTTCGTTTTGTTAAATGCCCTTGGCAATGCATGTCTAGAAGAAGAGGTTCCAACGGAATTAATCCAGCAGACGCTGCAGGCAGGTCGAAAATTGTGTTGTCCCTGATGGTGTTCAGATTCCTGGCAGTTGAGATGATAGCGCCTGGGTAGTGCTGCCGGGGTTGTAATGGATCGAGAATATGAGATGGATTAGGATAGATGGTAACGTTTATCGGCAATGGCCCTGGCTGGAGGGATCTTTTTTTGAAAGAAACATCACTGGCTTATTTCTGGCCTGTTCGATCAGTGAGCGAAAATGTTATGGAGAAGATCATGGTACTGCGACTGGTAACGAAATTAGCGATGCTGCTGACGGTTACGTTTTTGTTGTCGTGTGGAGGAGAAAGTGGCGGATCAGGAGCGGGAGGCCTGATCAGCAGCACAGATACGGACACAGCAGCAAGTGGATCGGGCTCTATTTCCCTGTCACTTTTGGATGGAGACGGTGCAGCCGTAACTGCGGTAAACGGTTATGAAGTCACTCAGTTGACGGCTGAAGTCAAAGATTCAGATGGTGATCCTGTAGCCTCAATTGTGGTTACGTTTGCATCGACCATCGGTGTTACCGATGTACTTACTGCATTGACCAAT
>JAPKEK010000333.1 GCA_028822125.1 Pseudomonadales bacterium
CATCCTGGCTGAAAGTACCGTAAAGTAAAAAGGATGCATCCGGAAGGGTGAATTCTGGCATGGCGATAGTGTGATCAACTCCGGGCGACTGATCTTCCTGACCTGTCTGAATGCGTAGCTTCATCATGGCAATATCTAACTTTCCTTCGAGCACCCTGGCAGAAGGAGATATTGGTACAATACGGCTACACCTGGCACCGTTAACCACACCAGACTATGCTAATAGCAGCCAACCATGAGTTAACTACCCTATTCTAGCTTGGTAATACCTGATTAGTTAATATTTTATATAGATGGCTTAAATCCCAATCATTCCATTTGAAGCCCATACATAGGATACTCACTGATTCGTAAATGCGGTCACATCTGGATATGGCACTCGCCCTGGCGGTATTAACAGTAGGTCTTATATTACTGGTATTCAGTGCAGACTGGTTCATTGAAGGCGCTGCTGCTACAGCGGCACATCTGGGTTTGCCACCACTATTAATTGGATTAGTGATAATTGGTTTTGGAAGCTCGGCTCCGGAAATGCTTATTTCTACGCTGGCCGCCTTCCAAAACAATCCTGGCCTGGCATTGGGTAATGCTGTCGGCTCGAACATAACCAATATCGCGCTGATACTTGGCATTACTGCACTGATCAAGCCCGTCCCAATCTCGGATGGAATCCTCCGCAGGGAAATGCCTATTTTAATACTTATCTCTGGTACTAGCTGTCTGCTCATCGGTTTAGACGGCCAGCTACAGTTCACGGATGGTATTTTACTCATGATAGGATTTACTGGGGCGATGGCCTGGATGATTACGGCCAGTCTGCGAGGAAAAAAGCCTCAAGATACCCCGCCTGATACCCAGAAATATTCTCTCATTATATCTATCACTTTGACGCTACTGGGATTTCTCTTACTGCTTGCCAGTTCACGTGCGATAGTCTGGAGTGGAAGTGAAATTGCCCGCGCCTTTGGAATCAGCGACCTCATTATTGGCCTCACCATTGTTGCCATTGGCACATCACTACCTGAATTAGCGGCAACTATCACAGCGGTAAGAAAATCACTCTACGATCTGGCGCTGGGTAATATTATCGGTTCTAATATCTTCAATGGTTCCATTGTCATCGGTATTGCCGCACTCATATCTCCAACTGCTGTGGAACCAGCGCTCGTTTACCGAGATCTACCCATCATGATGCTCGTGACCATTGCCCTATTTGTTGTGGGAACGCGCATCGTTACTTCTTCATCGGGCATCATCAGTCGAAAAGAAGGCCTGGCCTTCCTCATGATTTATCTCGCCTATAACACGCTACTGGCAAGTAGCCTCTTCTGATTGCAACCGACGTACAAAGAAACTAGACCAGACCAAACCAAACCAAACGAAAAAAGACTATACAAAAAGTTGAACCTTTCTTCTGTAAGTACGGCTCATTTTCAGTACTGTTCCGGAAAACAGTTCCAACTGATATTCTCCATTAACGTGGCTACGGACTTTATGGACTAACGATATATTCACCAGCGTACTTCGGTGAATACGTTGAAAAATCAATGGATCCAACAGCGCCTCAAGATTTTTCATGGTCATACGTAATATGTGAGTTACCCCACTGGCATGAATACACATGTAGTCTCCCGCTGCATCAACCCATTCTATGGTCTTTACCGGAACACGGGTTATTACGGCCCTGTCCTTAATCGACAATATTTCGTTATAGCGACCATGGCCAGCATTTTGTTCAGGCATATTATTAGCCAGCGCCGATTCGGTTAATTCATGTACAACACGCTGCAAACGGGCTGTTTCAACCTCTGCTCCTTTCAGTAGCAAGCGTTCTCTGACCAAATCAAGCGCCTGTATCAATCGTTCTGTAGAAACAGGTTTCAGCAAATAATCAACCGCATGTAATTCAAAAGCCTCCACAGCAAACCGATCAAAAGCAGTAACAAATATCACCATCGGCTGCTCTTTACCCTGCAGGCGAGCGACCAATTCAATCCCGCTGATTTTCGGCATATTAATATCGACTAAAAGAAGATCTGGCTTATGCAATGAAACGGCATCCATAGCCTGTTCTGCATTGCCGCATTCAGCCACAACCTCAACATTATTCAGGTCTTTCAACCTGGTAATTATGCCCTGTCGAGCAATAGCCTCATCATCGATGACGACAACACGTAATATCAGATGGTCCATGCTCTGCCTACATCACTTTAACGAAAGGGAGGCGCACGCACACACACAGGCCACCCAGATCTGCGCGAGAAAATTCCAACTGGCCATCTTCACCATATAGGTAAATTAATCTTTTCCTGGTGTTTTTCAAACCCACTCCAGAATCTCCAGGCTCGACGTCACCGGTTGCGGGTTCAGGCATCATTACAGGATCCAGACCCGGACCATCATCTGATACCTTCAGTACTAAAGTCTTGTCCTCTAGCTGTGCTGAGAGCACGACCAATCCTCCAGCTTCGCGATCTACCACCGCAAATTTAATAGCATTTTCCACCAGGGGTTGAAAAATCAAACTTGGTACTTCTGCTTCCAGAACCTGTTCTTCAATCCGGGTGACCACTTTCAGTCTTTCCGCAAATCTCACTTTTTCTATATCAAGATACAATTGCGTTGCCTTGAGCTCATTCTCCAGAGTCACTAGGCCCATGGGCTGGTCGTTCAAAGAATAACGCAGAAATTCGCTGAGTTTGTGCAGCATCGCATCTGCTCTTATGGCATCTTTGACAACTATCAGAGTACTGATGGCATTAAGCGTGTTGAACAGGAAGTGAGGGTTGAGCTGATAGCGGAGCATCTGCAACTGAGCACCAATCACAGCACTTTCAGCCCTAATACTCCGCTGGGTTTCAACTACAAGCAATCGATAAAATTTCAATCCAAAATACAGCCCGCTCCAGCACAGGATAACGAAATAGGAGTATCCCAAAACACCTGCAAAATAGGAGCTAATACCAAATTCGTAGACTGACTGATATTCTGAAAGATAGACTATCTGGGAGAAATTCTTGATCGGTTGCCAGATCAAAGCTGTAAAGAGGGAGGCCAACAATATGGTTATCGCTCGAGTCGCAATCGATAGATTCCACACCAACTGATAACAGTAACGAAGCATTGTGGTCAGCAGAAAACCGGCACCAGCATCAAATACCAGCATCAGACTTCTTTCAATCGGTTGGTTCCAGTATGCGTCCCTTAGTGCAAACAGGATTATCCATCCCAGCCAACCTGAGAACTGAAGCGACCAGAACGGGCTACCGCCATGCGCAAAGAAATCACGATGCCTGTGGTCTATAATGGACTTACTTTCGCCCTGGAAAAAGGTGTTACTCATCATAGTGACATAGTCTCTGTGACATAGTCTCTACCCTCGCTCTAAGGCTTCCAACAAAAGCCCACGTGCATTGCCAGCGCTGCACTTCATTGTTTACCTTTTCAGGTGAATAGCAACCCGCGATCAGGGTAATCAGGGAAAGCTCAATCAAATAACGTTTCAAAATCCCTCGCAGAATTGCTGGTACGGGCAGCGGAAATACTACGCGCTAATACAGGAATGCCCTTTTTAATCAAGTCATCCGGAACATGGCCAAAAGCCAGACGGAGATAAGGCACCTGCTTGCTGTCAACATGAAAATCCTTGCCAGCAGCAAAGTAAAAATTATTCGCAGCAGCCACCTGCCGTAACTTATCCATATCAATATCCTCCGGTAACCTTACCCAGATAAAAAGGCCGCCGACCGGTACAGACCAAACACAAAAATCTGCTAACGTGTCGTTAAGCAACTCACAAACCAGGTTACGCTTATGCCTGAGCACGGGGTTGGCCACATCACAATGCTCCCAGACGCCCTTTTTATAAAACTGCGCCAATACAGCCGCGGCAAAATAATTACTACCAGCGTCAAAGCGCTGACTAACAATATCATTAAAGTACGGTTGTCTCGCAAGCAGATAACCGAGCCTTACCCCGGGCGCGAATATCTTCGATAACGACCCGATATAAATCTGCCGTTCAGAATCATCCAAAGCATACAAAGACGGGACTTTAGCACCATCAAAATGAACATCACCGTAACAATTGTCCTCTACGATAGGAAGTTGATATCGATCTGCTATTTCTAGCAGTTGCTTTTTCCTGGACAATGGCATACAGGTCCCAGTCGGGTTCTGGTAGGTCGTCAG
>JAPKEK010000334.1 GCA_028822125.1 Pseudomonadales bacterium
CTAACAAACTACATTAACTACGATCATCATCCCTCTGTTAATCAATGGGATAGTTGATTAACGAGCGTCATCCTAAAGCATCCATCGCTAAGCCATTGTGAAATATAGACAAATTCTTTAATTCCCTGCTTGACATAGTTCCGTCCCGTTTTTAAGGTTCGTTGTGAGAAAATGTGGGTAAAAGTGGATAAATGTGGGATTATTCTTTCATCGTAAATGAAAAATACGATGGCTAAGAAGACTGTGACTAAGGAAGCCGTGTGTTTAGAGGTGTAAATCAGGTCAATATGGATGCGAAGGGACGCCTGACCATTCCTACTCGTTATCGGGAGCAGATTCTGCAGTCCTGTAATGGCGAGATTGTGGTCACGATTGATACCGAGGAGAAGTGTCTGTTGATCTATCCACAACCGGCCTGGGAAGACATTCAGAGAAAAGTAGAATCTTTGCCCAGTTTCAATGTGGCAGGCAGACGGGTACAGCGTCTCCTGATTGGCCACGCCACTGATATACCGATGGATGGCAGCGGCAGAATACTGATCACACCACCGTTACGAGAATATGCCCGACTGGAAAAAAAAACGGTGTTACTTGGTCAGGGTAATAAACTGGAATTATGGGATGAACAGATTTGGGCAGAACGCCGAGATGCCTGGTTGGAAGCTCAGCCTGAGCAGGATGTTCCTGATGAATTACTGACGTTGTCTCTGTAAAAGGTGAGGTTATGGAGCATGTACCTGTTCTATTAACGGAGGCGGTCGAGGCGTTGGTGCAGGATGCAGATGGAACTTATGTGGACTGTACCTTTGGTCGAGGAGGCCACAGCGCAAGGATAATTGAGCAGTTATCCAATAAAGGGCGATTGATGGTTTTAGATAAAGATCCGGATGCTATTGCCGTAGCGCATCAACTCTATGCTGATGATTCCCGGGTGTCTGTTGTACACGGGGCTTTTGCTGAACTGGGCAGCTTGCTCGCGGTCAGTGGGTTTGGGCCAGTGGATGGAATTTTGATGGATTTGGGGGTTTCCTCAATCCAATTGGATTCGCCGCGAAGAGGGTTTAGTTTTCAAAAGGATGGGCCGCTGGATATGCGGATGGATAATTCAAAGGGAGAAAGTGCAGCTAGATGGCTGAATGCAGCTGCTCTAAATGAAATAGCAAAGGTGCTCAAAACGCTTGGAGAGGAAAGGTTTGCCAGGAAAATAGCGGCAGCAATTGTCAGGCAGCGGGCGGTTAAACCACTTGAGACCACCCTCGAATTGGCGGATCTTGTCGCCTCTACAATTCCCAGAAGAGAGAAAAACAAGCATCCTGCGACGCGGACTTTTCAGGCCATTCGCATCCACGTTAATCAAGAGTTGGGGGAATTGCAGACATGCCTTGGTCAGGTACTTGAACTACTGTGCGAAAAAGGTCGGCTTGTGGTAATTAGTTTTCATTCCCTGGAAGACAGAATTGTAAAACGATTCATTCGAGATCTCGAGAAAAACGATCCCTATCCAAGTCGTATGCCCATAACCAGTGACCAGATAGTCAAGCCCGTTAGGTCGCTGGGCAAAAGCGTTGCTAAACAGGCCGAAATACTGGTCAACCCACGGTCCAGGAGCGCCGTTATGCGAGTGATGGAAAAAATCATATGAAAGAACCCGTATCCGCTAATGTATTTTTTCGCTGGCTGGCCGGCGCTGCGCAGATACGTATTTTGGCTATCACCTTCATAGCGCTTTTTTCAAGCTTCGCTGTGATTTACGTGTCTCACCAGACAAGGGCTCTCTATGGCGCGCTGCAGGTGGGGCAGGACACTGCAGACGATCTGGATAGCGAATACGAGCAGCTTCTGTTAGAGCAAAGTGCTTGGGCAGGGTACAACCGAATCGATCAGCTTGCCAGGGAAGAGTTAGGCATGTCGTCGCCGGGCAGAGGCAGGCTCGTTTTAATGCGCAGCGCCTATGACATTTTTTCCGTAGAAGAAGACAGGCCATGAATAGCAGCCTTCGAATTCATATCGCCATTATAGTTTTTGGTCTATTGGTCGCAGTGGTTGGTGCTAAGCTGATTTATCTGGAAGTAACACAGCGAGATTTTCTACAAGACGAAGGGGATGCCAGAACCGTAAGAATGGAAAGGATTAATGCGCATAGAGGCATGATTCTGGATCGTCGTGGCAGCCCTCTTGCAGTGAGTTCTCCTGTTGTGTCCCTATGGGCTAATCCATCAGAATTACCCGAGGAGGCAGCTGCTCTAGCGCAGTTGGCAGAGGGTCTTGACGTTGCTGTGGAGCGGTTTCAAGAGAAAATGAACCGTGCTAATGATCGGGATTTTGTCTATCTGCGACGTCACGCTCGGCCCCAGAAAGCGGATGCAATCCTGAATCTGGGCTTGTCCGGAGTCTATAGTGAAAAAGAATATCATCGATTCTACCCTTCGGGAGAGGTTACGGCGCATGTGGTTGGTTTTACTGATATTGATGATCATGGCCAGGAAGGGTTAGAACTATCTTATGAAAATTGGTTGTCAGGGCAGGAAGGCAAGAAAAAAGTTTTAAAAAATCTTTATGGAGAAGTGGTCAGAGATATTATGCCTGTGGCCGAAGCCATTCCGGGCAAGGATTTGCATCTATCAATCGACCAGAGACTCCAGTTTCTTGCCTATAGGGAGTTGAAATCCGCTATTTACCAATATAAGGCGCTGTCTGGTTCCTTTGTGCTTCTGGATGTCAGCAATGGTGAGGTGCTGGCCATGGTTAACCAGCCTTCTTACAACCCTAATAACCGAGTGAGGCTAGATTTAGCTTCAGTCCGTAATCGATCTGTTACGGATGTATTCGAGCCAGGTTCGACCGTTAAACCATTTACAGTTGCAGTCGCACTGCAAAGCCCGCAGTTCTCAGCCGAATCTGTTATTGATACCAGTCCCGGTTTTATGACTGTTGGTGAAACGACCATTCGGGATCCGAAAAACCAGGGTCTACTCGATCTCGGTGGTGTTCTGGCCTATTCAAGTCAGGTTGGAATTAGTCGTTTAGCCTTGCAGCTGAATGAATACGATATATGGGATTTATTTCGAAGAGTTGGTTTTGGGCAGGCTTCAGGCGTGGGATACCCTGGTGAAAGCAGTGGTTTCTTGCCGAACCGCAGACGCTGGAAAGAAATAGAAAGGGTTACTTTTGCTTATGGGTATGGTCTGACTGTGACGCCATTGCAGCTCGCGTCGGCTTACATGACTATTGCCAGTGGTGGTATCAAGCGAGATGTAACGTTATTAAAGTCAGGATCAATTTCAGGAGAACGGATTCTTCCGGAGGCTGTGGCCCGGCAGCTACTGGTTATGCTGGGTCGGGTGGTGTCTGAAGGTACCGGCAAAAGAGCGGCAGTAGATACTTATGCTGTGGCTGGGAAGACGGGTACGGCTCGGAAAATTGGCAAGAACGGCTACGATGATTCTCGGCACATCGCTTTTTTTGCAGGTATCGCTCCCCTTGATCAGCCTAGATTTGTTGGTGTTGTCATCATTAATGAACCGAAAACCAGCAGGGTTGGCGGAGGGGCCATTGCGGCGCCGATATTTGCTCGAGTCATGTCTAATGTCTTGCGTTTGCTCAATGTGCCGCCTACTAACACCAGAGAGGCTGTATAGATGAAGCCTCTTCAGCAATTTCTGCCAGAAGTAGGGTCAGCAGAAGTGGCGATTCATGGTATTGCCATGGATAGCCGGCAGGTGAAACCTGGAGATCTTTTTATTGCAGTCTCTGGCGCTATCAGTGATGGCCAGTGTTTTATACAGGATGCTATTGAAAACGGTGCGACGGCAGTTATCAGGTCGCCAGCAGGTGCTGAACCTATACTCAACAGCGTGCCGGTATTTGAGATTGAAGATCTAGTGGAAAAGGTGGGTGAAATCGCGAGTCGTTTTTTTGATGAACCCTCTCAGGCCTTGACGGTTATTGCGGTTACCGGGACCAATGGTAAGACGACAGTTACCTCTATGATAGCAGAGGCTATGAGTTCATTGGGTCGTTCTTGTGGTGTGATCGGCACATTAGGGTTTGGCAGGTCGATAAGGCAATTAACTGAAACGGGATTGACGACGCCAGATCCGGTCAGCCTGCAACGGCAACTTGCTCATTTATATCAGCAGGAGTGCCAGTGCGTTGCGCTTGAGGCTTCATCACATGGGTTGATCCAGGGG
>JAPKEK010000335.1 GCA_028822125.1 Pseudomonadales bacterium
TGAGGTCAATGGTGAACCTACCAGCCTGGGGGATTATCTTTCCACTTTGGTGCTTCTTGTTGTTGCAGGCAATGAAACAACCCGCAATTCTATTTCTGGTGGCATTCTCGCGTTATCTCAACATCCTGATGAGAAGCGCAAACTGCTTGATGATCCCAGGCTTATATCTAAAGCAGTAGATGAGATTATTCGCTGGGTCCACCCGGTTATTTATATGAGAAGGACCGCTACCCAAGACACCATGATAGGAGAGCAGGCCATTAAAAAAGGCGACAAGATCGCCCTATGGTATATGTCAGGCAATCGCGATGAGGACAAGTGGGCTAGTCCCTTTACCTTCTCATTGGATCAACAAGGTGCCAGACATCTGTCTTTTGGCTATGGCCAGCATCTTTGTATCGGCTGGCGTCTCGCAGAAATACAACTGCAGGTTTTATTGGAAGAGTTACTGGCCAGATTCCCTAACATTTCAAGCAAAGGTGAGGTTAGTCGTATGCGTAGTAACTTCCTCAATAGCATTAAGACAATGCAAGTGACCCTGTAGGTGAAGATTTGATCCTGCACAATCCAGTGGAAGCAACCTAACCCGATCCAGCCAGAGAGGTGTTTCTCCTGCTACAAGAAAACCCGAAACCGCCTGCTGTGTCTGTGCCTTTCGACTAACATTAGCCGCTATGCACGCCTTTCCACAAAATGGGTAGTACAGTCATATGAATCTCATGAACAAACATCAATCCAAATTGAAAACGTTGCTGTAAAACAGAGCTTGGCGACGATATAACGGGGCCTGCAGAAAAGCAAAGTTGAGGCTGGGGTCGGCCCCAAAATGATCTATATATATCGATTAATCAATGAGTTATGAATTATAACTCGAAAATATCCCTGAAAATATCTCTAAATTCGAGGGCTAGGAGAAGAGATGCTATGAAACTAAAAGCTGCTTTCCGGCCTTCTTAACTAGAAGGATAATTTGCTCGAACGGTTATGTTGTCAGCCTATTTGGGACCAGGGTCGCTAAATTCTATGTGGCACTTTCTGCCTTTGGTTACTCAGGTCTCGCCAGTTAATCGTAAGTTGTTTGCCTTTCTCTGCGTCATGGTCCTGGATTTTGCAATAGTCCGCTGAACCTGAATGCCATCTCCACCACTTAGATACACATCAGCCAGTATCACATTATCCAGCGACTCATGCGTTCATGGTTGTAGTGCTGCACCCAATCAGCAGAATCAGTAGTAGGATGGAAATGATCATGGTACGAGCTTGCACCTGACCCAATTTTTGAAACTCGATTGGGCACTGTTAGTCATTAATCATAGGTAGCTTTGTGACTATCGACTTGTCTAAACTATGCTTCCTACTCGCTGAATAGAGATTTTTTAGTTAAGTAAATATCTTCTAACTCAGAACATCCTAGAAAGATCTTCAAAATCTTGATGGGCGGGTCGTTAAAACGGATTCTAAGCCTGAACAACCTTGCTCGCTGTGAAATTCTGTGTTCTTGCAAAGGCTTATAGAATCCTACAAAATCCTTTGGTGGGTTCATATTAGCGCAAAAAAATAGGCAACCTAAATGCCATGAACACTGCCGTTACAGTAAGCCTAAAAATTCTGGCTCTGCTTATTTGTCTGCTCAGTGACATTGCGAGAGCTGAAGAGACTTTTACACTGGATGTTGATGGTGATGGTACGCAAGAACCTTTGACGGATGGGCTACTGATCATTCGTCATCTTTTTAGCTTCACGGGTCAGGCGCTCACCCAAGGCGCGGTGAATGAGGCGGGCACTCGTACCGATGCAGCGGTCATTTCGGCCTACCTTGACGTAAATGAGACATCGCTGGATGTAGATGATAACGGAGAGGTTGAACCCCTGACCGATGGCTTATTGGTGATCCGTCACCTCTTTGGTTTCACTAATACAACGCTCTCCCAGGGCGCAGTGGCGAGCGATGGCAATCGGATTTCCAGTGCAACGATTGAGGCTTATCTAACCTCAATCTCAGTAGGTGATTCTTCCCTTGGAGGGGAGTCGGTGGCTTCGGCCAATAACTATTTCGAAGCCTCAGTTTCCGATATCATCCTCAACAACTGCATTGTCTGCCACAATGACTCAGGCCCAGCAAATTCTACACCCCTGCGTTACCTGAGTAGCTCCCATGATAACTACGTCGAAACTAACTACGAGACATTGCGCAATTACATCGCCGGCGGCGATGGCGCCAAGCTTTTGAGTCGCGCACGGGGCGTGAGCCATGGTGGTGGTCCAGTGTTGAATTCCTCAGATGAGGCCTACAGTACCCTCCAAGAGTTTGTTCTTCGAGTCGAATCTGAATCCGGTTTGGGCGTTGAAGAAGAACCAGTGGGGGAAACGCCGTCCGCCTACTTTAAGTCGACTCAATTGCTTAATGCCCGCGATAGCCTGCGTCGCGCCACGATCCTACTGATAGGTCGGAACCCGACATCTGCTGAGTATGCATTGCTCAATGGCGGTGACGAATCCGCTTTAAGGGCGGCCCTTGATAGGGTAACCCGAGATCAAGCATTTCATCAGTTTCTGACACGAGCGGCCAATGATCGATTGCTTACTGACGCTTTCATCGATGGCAGACCTATTGAACAATCAAATATCGACGGCAATGGCTTCTATCCGCTCGGCACTAATGCCTTTGTCGAGGCCCAAGCGCAAGCAGGTGAACAATTTTTCTACTGGCCCAAGTACGATCATTGGCGTTGGGGATTGGCGCGTGCACCTGTTGAATTAATCGCCTATATTGTCGGTAACGATCGTGACTACCGAGAAGTCATCACTGCAGATTACATGATGATGAACTACGGCGTGAATGACTTCCTCGGAGGCGGCGCCAGTTTTGATCCCGGCGATCCCGCATCGCTCACCTATTGCAAAGAAATGCCCGATGAGCCCTGCGTTGACTACCGCATCTTTAAACCAGGTCGTAATCGCGGCCAGACTCTCCAAGACGAACAATTGGAGTTTGAAGACACCGATTTCCAATCCAGAAAAATAATCGGTCATAGCGATTTCGTCGATTACCCGCACGCTGGTGTGCTGAACACGCAAGCGTTTCTTAACCGCTACCCCAGCACCGAGACCAACCGCAACCGGGCAAGGGCGCGATGGACCTTCTATCACTTTCTCGGTGTTGATATCGAGAAGTCTGCACCACGCACCACGGATCCGGTTGCATTGGCAGATACCGAAAATCCCACCATGAAAAACTCGGCCTGCACCGTGTGCCATCAGGTGTTGGATCCTGTGGCGGGAGCCTTTGAGCATTACGGCGACGTCGGCTATTACAATGAATCTTGGGGGGGGGTGGATGCATTGCCACAGAATTACAAGAACACAGAACCTGAGCCGGCTTCCAGTGCCACTTTCGTCGCAGGCGAAACTTTTAGCGTCGAGAACGAGTCCTATGGCCCCAGTTATGTGCTCGAAGCCGAACTCACGGTGGGGACCGTCTATTATCGAGTCACCTTCAACAACGATTATAGCGATGAAAACGGGGATCGAAATGCCCGTTTCGATCGTCTCACTGTTACTGGTCCATCCACCCAAGAAACCATCGAGTTTGAATCGCTCCCCGAGGATGCTAAAACCTCTGGATGCGGCGGTCCACAATCGGATGGTTACGAGCAATATTGCTCAGGCGGCGTGCTTATCCCTATTAGTATCAGCGAAAACGGTGATCATCTATTTGAGTTGCAGGCTGCCGGGGAGCAGTATGGCGACGAACCTGTTCAACTGATCATCTCCCTGGATACAGACGCCGAAGGTGCCGATCGCTATCGATATCATCAGGGTGACACCTGGTATCGGGACATGCGGCTACCGGGATTCCTTAGCCTGTCCGCCCCAGATCAAGTACAGAGCCTGACCTGGCTCGCTGAGCAGATGGTCGCCGATCCCTGGTTTGCCGAAGCTGCGGTGAAGTTCTGGTGGCCGGCGCTCATGGGCCAAGAAGTCGTCTCTGCACCTGAAGTCCTGGAAGACGTAGACTTTGAACAAAAACTAGCACTATTTGAGGCTCAGAATGCGCTCGTTAAGACCCTCGCTGAATCCTTCGCAACCGGCATCAATGGCGGCAGCGCTTTTAACGGACGTGATCTCATCGTCGAACTGATGATGACCCCATGGTTTCGAGCTCATTCGGCTGAGGATTCTAGT
>JAPKEK010000336.1 GCA_028822125.1 Pseudomonadales bacterium
CTCCAGCGGGTGCTCGGGCAGGCCGTGCTGCTTTCGATAGTAATAAATCATCGACGCATTCCAGGCCAGCATCGGGTGATAACGCAGGCAACCATGCGGGGCCACCGCCTCTTCTGCCATTTGCGCGCGCACGACACTCTGATCCGCCCGGATACCGTTGACCCAGATATCATTTTCTATAAGCAAAGGCGCAAAAGGCAGCACCTTGTTGAGGTGGCAGCAATGATCCGGGTCTGAGGTATAAAGGAAACGGCCCCGTCGATCCATCTGGCGAATCTTGGCCGTATCAGGATGCAAACCAATAACCCGGATACCGAGCTGTTCTGTGAGCTGATCTGCAAAGGCAATGGTTTCCGGAAACAGAAAACCCGTATTGGTATAATAAACCGGAATGTCACTATCAGCTCGGCTAATCATGTGCAGCAGTGGCAGGCTCTGGGTCTGAAATGAACAGCTTGCAAATACCTTGTTACCGGCATCAACATACGCCTGCAGACGACCAACAATGAAATCGGCCTGGGTTTCGAGTTCTTCTTTATCGATAAACATGATTTAAACATCAACTGGCGAGGCTGGCCAGTTTACAGGAATTATCCTTACCTCATTAGACCAGTTCGTTAGGTACTTATAGAGAATTGATCTAGCGTTCAGCGCACCGCTGGAAACCTAAAGCAGCAGCCTTCCAACCAACGTGTATCGAATTTAATAGTGGCGGTGATCATGAATAACTTAATGTTCTGAGCCATCTTCAGGCGGGGTAAACCAGTGCACAGAACTAACTGTCAGACATCACGGCTTTCAGTTATGATCGAAAACCTACTGCTTTTTTAAGGATAAACCGATGGACTCAAAGCCCGATATAAAAGCCAGTGTCTGCCCTCTGGACTGTCCCGATACCTGCAGTCTTTCAGTCACGATTGTAGATAACCGAGTGGTAAAAGTACGCGGATCGAGGGTGAACCCACATACGGCGGGTGCAGTCTGCAGTAAAGTTGCAAATTACTATCCGGAATTTGTACACGGCGCGGATCGCCTGCTGACGCCCCTGAAAAGAACGGGCGAAAAAGGCAGCGGACTATTTCAGGCCATCTCCTGGGCCGAGGCGATAGCCACGATTCACGATCAGGTTAAAGCCAAAATTGATGCATTTGGTGCACAAACAGTATTACCGCTGAATTATGCCGGACCCCATGGCTTACTGGCGGGTGAATCCCTGTCGGCACGCTTCTTTCATAAACTCGGTGCCAGCCTACTTAGCAGGCGGCCACTGTGTGGTGGCATCCGCAGTGAAGCCTACCAGGCCACCTATGGCTCGGTCCCCGGCATTGCCTTACAGCAGGTTGCAAAATCAAAAATGATCATCGTGTGGGGCAATAATGCGAGCGTTTCTAACCTGCATTTACTACGTCAGCTGAATAAAGCCAGGCGTAAGGGCGCCCGAATTGTCGCTGTGGACCCTAAACGAACCCAGGTCGCTGAACAGGCCGATCTACATCTGGCAATCAAACCCGGCACCGATGTTGTTCTAGCGCTTTATATGGCCCATGCGCTCGAACAACTCAAGGCGGTAGATCAAAATTTTATTGATAAGCATGTCCTTGGCTACGATGACTATCGCCAGGTGGCAGCGCGGTATTCTCTGCAAGACACTGCTAAAATCTGCGGCCTTGCGCAGGCAGATATCAAGCAGATGGTCAACTGGTATGCAACTCTGGCACCTGCAGCTATAGCCTGGGGCAATGGTCTGGAGAGAAATCGAAACGGCGGATCGTCGATCAGGGCCATAGCCGCCCTACCAGCCATCGCGGGTAAATGGGGTGTAGAAGGTGGCGGCCTGGTAGCCGCTGCCAGTAATGCTTTTCCAACCACAAATAGCCGTTTAACAAGACCCGACCTGGTTCCGCCAGAAACCCGTACTGTTAATATCCTGGATGTCAGCAAATTACTCCTGGATACCGATCTTACCCCCCCCATCAATGCCCTTTTCATCTACAACCATAATCCGGTGATTGTCCATCCGAATCAGAATCTCATGAAACGGGCACTGGCTCGAGATGACCTGTTTACCGTGGGCATTGATATCGTCATGACGGATTCCATGAAATACGCCGATATCGTATTGCCTGCCTGTTCTCATTTTGAACACGATGATATTTATGCCTCCTATGGCCTTCAATACCTACAGCGTGCCGAAGCCGTCATCCCACCGGTAGGTGAAAGCCTGCCGAATACAGAAATATTTAGACGTCTGGCCAGTGCTTTTGGTTTTCAAGACCCGTGTTTTAAAACTTCAGATCTGGAACTGATGAATGAGGCGCTGGATGCCCAGGACCTCCGCATGAAGGGTTATAAGCCAAGCACCTTGCCCACTGACCTTGCCTTGAAGATGACCGTGCCCGCCGACGTTAATAACCCGGATAACACTGATGAGCCCATTCTATTCAAGAACGTTTTCCCCGATACGCCCAGTGGCAAAGTCGAGCTGTATTCACAGGACCTGAAGGACAGATACGACCTGCCCTTGCCCCGCTACCAGCCCATCGATGCTGATTTCCCATTGAACCTGATTTCACCTTCTTCTGATAAGCGAATTACTTCCACGTTTGGCAGTGTCAGTGACTGCGATGCCAGCCCAGTCCTAGAAATGCACCCTGATGACGCCCTACCCCGTAACCTGGTTGATGGCATGACCGTTAAACTGAGCAATGATCTTGGCGAAGTTTTTCTACCGCTGAAGATCACCGACCTGGTCAGACCGGGTTGCATCTACTCAAGCAAAGGAGCCTGGTTTAAAACCACGCTGAACCAGCAGACAGTATCTGCCCTGGCGCCAACGTCAAAAGCGGACCTGGCCCAGGGAGCATGCTTTAATGACACTTTAGTGGAAGTCAGTGAAGCCCCGCCCGGTATCAATGACGCTATCACACTAAGAAGCAGGAGGTGACCGCCGAGGGGCTTCATGGAGAACAGTATGGATGACAAACTGATCAGTCGACTGCGCGCAGATACTCCTGGTTGTGCTGAAGTCCTGCACTTTAACAATGCCGGAGCAGCACTGCAGCCAGAACCGGTGTATCAAGCAGTTACAGCGCATCTAGCACTTGAATATAAAACAGGTGGTTACGAAGCAAAGTTACAGGCCCAGGGGAAACTCGATCACTTCTACACGGCATTTGCCACCCTGCTGAATGCCCAACCTGAAGAGATTGCCTACGCCGAAAATGCAACACGGGCCTGGGATATGGCATTTTATTCGATTCCGTTCAAACCGGGAGACCGTATCCTGACCTCACAGGCAGAGTATGCCAGTAATTATATGGCCTACCTGCAGGTCGCCCAACGTTTTGGTGCCAAGATTGATGTGATTGCAAACGACGAGTCGGGTCAACTCTGCGTGAAACAACTGGAAAATGCGATTGATGCTGACGTTAAGCTCATTACCATCTCACATATTCCCACTCAGGGCGGATTGGTAAACCCGGCTATTGAAATCGGTAGAATTGCCAGTAAATACCATATTCTTTACCTGCTCGATGCCTGCCAGTCCGTCGGCCAGATGCCAATTGACGTAAAGGAGATAGGCTGCAGCATCCTTACCGGGACTGGGCGAAAATACCTGCGTGGTCCAAGAGGCACCGGATTTCTATTTGTAAAAAACTCAATAATAAACAGCCTGGATCCACCTTTCGTGGATCTGCATGCTGCCACCTGGATAGACCATGAAAGATTCGAGCTTAGACAGGATGCAAAACGGTTCGAGAACTGGGAGAGTTTTTTTGCCGGGAAAATCGGCCTCTCAGTCGCTGTTGACTATGCCCTGGACATCGGTTTATCTGTCATTCACGACCGGATCTGGTATCTGGCTGAAACCTTCCGAAATCGATTGACTGAACTCCCGGACATAACCGTTCAGGACCAGGGTGAGGACAAATGTGGCATCGTCACTTTTACAAAAACGCACGAAAATGCCTCAGCTGTTTACAGGCGATTACTCGCCAAGGGTATCAACACATCAGTTGCAACGTCCGATTCTGCTCGTCTGGATATGGGCCCCCGTGGATTACAGGAAATGGTTCGGGCATCCGTGCACTACTACAATACTGAGGAAGAAATAGAGCGGTTCTGCGAAGCTCTGATTGACTTAGATAGTTGACCGGCTGAATTAAATTAAAGCATTACC
>JAPKEK010000337.1 GCA_028822125.1 Pseudomonadales bacterium
TTATACTCTCGAAAGATGGTTACCTGCTAACTAACTATCATGTTGTCCAGGATGCTTCTGAGATTCTGGTAGCTTTAAGCGATAGGCGTGAGCGGGTAGCTGTTTTAGTCGGCGCTGACCCAGTTTCAGATCTGGCACTTTTGAAAATCGATGCTGAAAACCTTCCGATCGTTGAAATTGGCAATTCTAAAAAGTTGCAGGTAGGTGAATGGGTAGTTGCAATCGGCTCACCTTTTGGTTTTGAGCTGTCCGTTACTGCCGGCATAGTCAGTGCCAAGGGTAGAAGCCTGCCGGATGAGCGAGGTAATTACGTACCTTTTATTCAGACTGATGTGGCAATCAATCCTGGCAATTCTGGTGGCCCGTTGTTTAATCTGGAAGGGCAGGTGGTTGGCATTAATTCTCAGATTTTCACCCGATCGGGTGGCTTCATGGGTTTATCTTTTGCTATACCCATCGATGTCGCTATGGAAGTTGTTCAGCAATTGAAGGATAAAGGCGTGGTTTCCAGAGGGTGGTTGGGTGTTCAGATCCAGAAAGTAGACCGGGACCTGGCAGAATCCTTTGGTCTAGATAGAGCAGCGGGGGCTTTGGTTACTCAGGTCTTTGCTGATAGTCCAGCTGAAAGCGCGGGCCTCAAGGAAGGCGATATTATTGTTGAATTCGCGAATGAACCAATTGACCTGTCCTCTGATTTACCGCATATCGTGGGTCGGACAAAGGCTGAAACACAGGCGAATGTTGTTGTCGTGAGAGCAGGTGAAAAGAAAACCCTGTCGGTTATCGTGGGTAAGCTGGATACAGAAGGTCAG
Organism: Pseudomonadales bacterium; assembly: GCA_028822125.1. Taxonomy (GTDB): domain Bacteria; phylum Pseudomonadota; class Gammaproteobacteria; order Pseudomonadales; family Azotimanducaceae; genus UBA9926. The sequence continues at coordinate 813 of JAPKEK010000337.1, forward strand.
AATGTGCCTTCAAATTCAGGTCGATATAATGGCATGAATCGTCTAGGGATCCGGGTCAGAGAACTTACTCCTGATGACGCAACTCGCTTCGGGGCCAATCGGGGTGTTGTAATTGAAGAAGTTGCTGACGGCGCAGGTCGAAATGCAGATTTGCAGCAGGGTGATGTCATCACTACCGTTAATAGTCGATGGGTGGATTCAGGGGGCGAATTGGATGAGATCCTTGAACGATTACCGGTCGACGTGGCCATACCTGTACGCATCGTAAGGAACAGGCAGGCTCAGTTTATTGTGATAAAAATAGATCAGTAAATTCATAGATTGCCCGGTTAGACTTTGGCAATCAGCGCCATGACATGGCTTAGATAGGCGTTTGGATAGCTAATATTTTCATAATCAATTAGACTGGCGCGCTGTTCCGTTCGCTGGAAAACACCTTGGTTCAGCCAGAATTCATTCGAAATTTTTCCATTATCGCCCATATTGATCATGGTAAGTCGACGCTGGCTGATCGGTTTATCCAGATGTGTGGTGGACTGACCGATCGTGAAATGGCAGACCAGGTCCTTGACTCGATGGATATTGAGCGAGAAAGAGGGATCACCATCAAGGCCCAGAGTGTCACCCTGGAGTATCTGGCGGATGATGGTAATACTTACCAGTTCAATATTATCGATACGCCAGGTCATGTCGATTTTTCCTACGAGGTGTCTCGTTCATTGGCTGCCTGTGAAGGTGCTCTGCTTGTTGTTGATGCTGCCCAGGGGGTTGAAGCTCAGTCAGTTGCAAATTGCTACACTGCGGTCGAGCAAGGACTGGAAGTGCTTCCGGTTCTTAATAAAATTGATCTTCCACAAGCCGATCCTGATCGAGTCTGTCAGGAGATTGAAGAAATCATTGGCCTGGATGCGACCGATGCTATGCAGGTCAGTGCCAAGAGTGGCCAGGGCGTTCGAGAATTGCTTGAAAAATTGATTGATGTTATTCCACCACCACTGAATTATCGCGACGAACCGCTGCAAGCCTTGATTATTGACTCATGGTTCGATAATTATCTTGGCGTCGTCTCATTGGTAAAAGTGGTCAAGGGAAAGATCAGTTCCAAAGATAAGTTCATGACCCGGACTATAGGAAAAATCCACCAGGTTGATTCTATCGGCAACTTTACCCCGAGAAGAGAGGTAACAGGGGTGCTTTGTTCAGGTGAGGTGGGATTTGTGGTTGCCGGTATCAAAGATGTTAAGGGTGCACCGGTTGGCGATACTATTGTTGCCGCAGGAAGCGATATCAAGGCCTTACCTGGCTTTGAAAAGGTGAAGCCGCAGGTATTTGCAGGTATGTTCACCGTCAATGCCGATGATTTCGATAGTTTTCGAGATGCACTGGAAAAGTTGACCCTCAATGATGCTTCTCTCATGTACGAGCCAGAGAGTTCCGATGCCTTAGGCAGTGGCTTTCGCTGTGGTTTTCTAGGCATGTTGCACATGGAAATTGTTCAGGAACGTCTCGAGCGTGAATATAATCTGGACCTGATTACTTCTCCCCCCACTGTTGTATACGAGATCTTGAGTAAAGCTGGTGATGTTCTGCAGGTCGATAATCCTTCGCAATTACCTGATACTGGCAGCATACAGGAAATGCGAGAGCCCATTGCCCAGGCAAATATCCTGGTGCCCTCGGAGCATCTTGGTAGCGTAATTGTTCTCTGCGAACAAAGAAGGGGTGTGCAGAAAGATATGCAGTTCGTTGGGAAACAGGTATCGCTCACTTATGAGATTCCCATGAATGAGGTCGTATTGGATTTTTTTGATCGTTTGAAATCCGTATCACGGGGTTACGCGTCTCTTGACTATACTTTTATACGCTTTCAGGCTTCGCGTTTGGTTTGTTTAGATATGCTCATCAACGGAGATCGGGTAGATGCCCTGGCTTTGATTGTTCATGCTGATGATGCGCGAAGTAAAGGTTTTGCTCTCACCTCCAAGATGAAGGAACTGATTCCCAGACAAATGTTTGACGTGGCTATCCAGGCTGCTATCGGCGGTCAGATAATCGCGCGACAGACGGTGAAAGCCCTGCGAAAGAATGTAACCGCTAAATGTTATGGTGGAGACATCACCCGTAAAAAGAAATTGCTGGAAAAGCAAAAAGCAGGAAAGAAGAGAATGAAACAGGTAGGTAGTGTTGAAATTCCTCAGGAAGCTTTTCTGGCCGTGTTGAAGGTGGAGCGATGAGTTTTGTGTTTGTACACAATTGGCCGTGGCGGCGATATGATCCGTTGGCAGGAAGGATGCAATTAATATGAGTGTAAATTTTCCCTTGTTTCTGGTTCTGGCAACGGCTTTAACTGGCCTGATCTGGTTGCTTGAAGCGGTATGGCTGGCCGGGCGACGGCAGGTCGAAAAATCAGCCCGGGCGGCCCTGGCATCAACCGATCAACCACTGATTGTTGAATATGCGATTTCTTTTTTCCCTGTTTTGTTATTTGTTTTAGTTTTGCGGTCCTTTCTGTTTGAGCCGTTTCAGATCCCCACTGGGTCCATGATACCTACGTTGAATATTGGTGATTTCATTCTGGTGAATAAGTACGCCTATGGTATTAGACTACCTGTGGTGGGCACGAAGGTACTGGATATCGATGATCCTAAGCGAGGTGAAGTGATGGTATTTATCCCACCTCACAAGGATGAATATTTTATTAAGCGAGTGGTGGGGTTACCCGGTGACAGAGTACGCTATCAGGACAAGAAGTTGTTTATTAATGATGTTATGCAGGAGCAGGCCTTTGTAGAACAGCTTACGGGCGAAAATGCCCAGAATATGCGTTTTGAAGAAACCCTTGGCGAAGTTGATCATTTTATTTATCGTAATCGCTATAAGGACCCTCGATCTCAGGAGTGGCTAGTCCCTGATGGTCATTACTTTATGATGGGAGACAATCGGGACCGCAGTAGTGACAGCAGATACTGGGGATTCGTAACAGAGAATCAGATAGTGGGTAAGGCGATTGCTGTTTGGTTGCATAAGGAGCCGGGCCTGGAATTCCCGGAATTTTCTCACAATAGATGGATTCAGTAACGAGGTTGCAATGAAGTTATTTGTCAGGAAATCAAAAAATACAGGAATGAAACCTGGTCAGGCCGGTGTTGGTCTCATGGACGTCATCATGATCATTATAATTGTCTCGATGCTGACTTCCATAGGATTAAAAGTGGTACCTCCTTATCTTGACCATAGAACCATGGCCAAGATTCTGTCTGCGTTAACTGAAGATCGATCCACTGCAGCGAATAGTAAGTATGAGCTGCGTGAGCTGATTGCTCGAAGGTTTGACCTGAATAACCTGGGAGCCTTCGATATTGAA
>JAPKEK010000338.1 GCA_028822125.1 Pseudomonadales bacterium
GCGGTTTTGGGAGGCAATGTAATGCTGGGGCATGATCCGCATTGTACAAATTGGATTAAAAAATATCGTGAACCATTAGCAGAGGACGCAGGACAGGGAAGAGCTGGTCGGGGTGCAAGAAGGCGCCGATCACGTGCCGGATAGGCTTTATGTTCATTAATGAGAATCATCGTGAGTCATAAAGCCCACAATCCAGCAAATACTGATAGTGATCAACTACTAATCTCAGGGGACGATGCAAAAATAGTATTTATGCCCTCGGGTCGTCGTGGCAACTTTAAAATCGGGACAACTGTTCTTGAAGCGGCTCAGAGTCTGGGTGTGGATGTAGATTCGGTTTGCGGTGGTCGGGCAAAGTGTGGTCGCTGCGAGATTATTTGCGCCGAAGGGGATTTTCCAAAGCACGGTATTCTGTCCAGTAAGGATCATCTCAATGGAAAAACTGACGTAGAGCTGAGATTTAGCGACAAAATCAGGCCCTTAGCAAAAGGGCGGCGCCTGAGTTGTCAGGCCAGAATTGCTGATGATCTACTTATTGATGTGCCACCTGAAAGTCAGATGCACAGACAGGTTGTGCGTAAAACTGCTGAACATCGTGACATTATTCTGGATGTCGCAGTGCATCTCTATTTTGTGGAAGTGCTTGAAGCTGATCTGGAAATTCCTGGAGGTGATTTGCAACGATTATTCTCTGCTCTTGCTGAAGATTGGCAATTAGGAGGCCTGAGCATTGATACTTGCGTTCTTCCGGACCTTCAGTCTGCATTGCGAGAAGGGAAATGGCAGGTGACGGTTGCCATTCATTCCAAGTCTCACATCATCGCAATATGGCCGGGACTGAAACAAAATGCCTTCGGCATTGCGCTGGATATTGGTTCAACTACCATTGCTGTCCATCTTTGTGATCTTATGACAGGCGATGTTCTGGCAACCAGCGGCATGATGAACCCACAGATTCGATTTGGAGAGGATCTGATGAGCCGGGTCTCCTACGTCATGATGCATCCGGAAGGTGCAGCCGAGATGACGGAAGTTGTGAGGAAGGGTATCAACAAAATGGTTGATGAGGTATGTGTGGAGGCAAACATTAATTCCACCGATATTCTTGAGCTGAGCGTGGCTGCAAATCCTATTATGCACCATTTGTTTTTGGGCTTAAGTCCGGTAGAACTGGGCGGCGCTCCTTTTGCGCTGTCAACAGACGAAGCTCTGGATCTAAGTGCGCGAGAGGTTGGGATCAACATAAGTTCTGGTGGTCGAATTTATGTATTGCCATGCATTGCAGGACATGTCGGTGCTGACGCGGCAGCTATGGTGCTAGCAGAAGAGCCACATCACCTCACTGACATATCTCTTGTGGTTGATGTGGGCACCAATGCTGAAATTGTGTTGGGTAATAAAAACCGCTTGTTCGCCTGCTCCAGCCCAACGGGCCCGGCCTTCGAAGGGGCGCAAATCAGCTGCGGGCAGCGAGCAGCTCCCGGAGCCATTGAGCGGGTGAGAATAGATACAGATACCCTCGAACCCAAATTTTCTGTGATTGGCTCATCACTCTGGTCCGATGAATCGGGTTTTGATGCGTCGGTTGAATCATTTGGCATAACCGGAATTTGTGGTTCAGGAATTATTGAAGTTGTTGCAGAAATGTATCTGAGTGGCATCTTAAGTGAAGATGGTGTGGTTGATGGTGCTCTATCAGAAAGAAACTCAAGAATATTCAGTCAGGATAGGACCTGGTCCTATTTGTTACATGATGGCGCGCAGAAAATTGTTATAACCCAAAATGATATACGCCAGATTCAACTAGCCAAGGCTGCACTTTATGCCGGTGCCAGGTTGTTAATGGACAAGGCAGGGGTGGCCGCAGTTGACCGAATCCGACTGGCTGGAGCTTTTGGAAGTCACATTGACCCCAAATATGCAATGGTGTTGGGACTTATTCCTGATTGCATATTAGAGAGAGTTGAATCAGCAGGTAATGCTGCTGGTACAGGTGCTCGAATTGCATTGCTAAATGTTGCAGCGAGAAAGGAAATTGAAACCGTGGCAGCTGAAATTGTCAAGATTGAAACAGCGACAGAGGACAAGTTTCAGGAATATTTTATTGATGCGATGGCCTTTCCCCACAAAACAGATGCATTTCCGCGGCTCTTTTCTGTTGTTAACCGACCTATAGCCAAAGCGCCTTCCGGTAGTGACAAGCCGCGCAGACGCAATCGGCGAGGTGCCTGATGGCAAAGATTAACTGTCACCGGTCGCATATGGGCATATCGATCTAATTAAGATGACATAAAATCACCGATTCACCCTTTCAGCGCCTCGCTAATACTGGAATGAAGATTTAATGAGAGATAAGCATATGAAATCGCATGTAAAAGTGATCGTCATTGGCGGCGGTGTTGTGGGTGTGAGTGCTCTCTATCATCTGGCTAAAAAGGGCTGGGGTGATGACGTAGTTTTGCTGGAGAAAGCAGAATTAACCTCGGGTTCCACCTGGCATGCGGCAGGCTTATTGCCTCTGTTTAACATGAGCTATTCGGTGGGACAGATTCATAAGTATTCTGTTAATTTCTACCAAGAGTTGGAAAAGGAAACCGGGCAACAGGTTGGCTTTAAACGTGTTGGCAACCTGCGCCTCGCCATGAGTCAGGATCGAATGGATGAGTATTACCAGTATGCCGCCACCGCCAGAACCATCGGAATTGACGTTCAATTTCTTACTCCCGCTGAAATTCACAAAAAGTGGCCACTTTGTAATCCCGATGGCCTGGTCGGTGGTATTTTTCATCCTGACGATGGTTATATTCAGCCCGCTGATTTGACCCAGGCGCTGGCAAGGGGTGCCCGAGACCGTGGTGCAACCATTTACAGAAACACACCTGTCCTGGATATAGAACAGCAGTCCTCGGGTGCCTGGCTGGTGAGAACCGCTAAAGGTGATATCTCCTGCGAACATGTGATTACGGCCACAGGTAACTACGCCAGAAAAACCGGAGAAATGGTTGGGCTCGATATTCCAGTGATTCCAGTTGAACATCAATATATTGTTACAGAGCCCCATCCTGAACTAGTCAAACGAAAAGCAAATGGTGAACCTGAACTTGCTGTGCTCCGTGAATCTGATGGTTCCTGGTACCTCAGGGAGGAGAATGGTGGATTTATTCTGGGCCCCTATGAACATGGGGCACCCTGCTGTTATGTTGACGGTCCTGATCCTCTTGCAGAATACGAGTTATTTCAAGAAAACCTTGATCGGCTTGAACCCCATATTGAGGCAGCAATGGCACGAGTGCCTGCCTTTGCCGAGGTAGGTATCAAACAGGTATACAATGGTGCGATTGCCTACACTCCCGATGGAAGTCCTATCATAGGGCCAGCCTGGGGGCTGGATAATTTTTGGCTGAATGAAGGACATAGCTTTGGGATTACTGCGGCCGGAGGGGCTGGCTGGCAATTGGCTGAATGGATTGTTGAGGGTGAGCCAACCATTGATATGCTGGGGGTTGAGCCGCGTCGATTTGGTGACTATGCCACCCGAGACTATTTAATTGCCAAGAATGAAGAAGCCTATGCCAACGTGTTTGTCATTCATTTTCCCGATGAGGAGCGATCTGCTGGTCGGCCTTTACGAACAGCACCCTGTTATGAACGACTGAAGGATATGGGTGGCGTTTTCGGTCAGAAATTTGGCTGGGAACGCGCAAACTGGTTTGCTACTCAAGGAATGACTGCAGAAGATGACTGGTCGTTCAGAAGGTCAAAATGGTTCGGGGCAATTGGCAGGGAAGTTGCCAATGTAACTTCAAATGTGGGTCTCCTCGACATGACAGCCTTTGCAAAATGCCGTATTACAGGCCCGGGGTCTGAAGATTTTCTTAATTTATTTGTTGCTAACCGACTGCCCAAAAAAATGGGTGGGATTGGCCTTTGCCATGCACTTAATACCCGAGGTGGTGTTCATTCAGAGTTCACTATTGTTCGCGAAGCAGCAGACTCATTTTATCTCGTCTCTGCGGGCGCGCTGCAACGGCTCGATCATGACTATATACAAAAAAATATGCCCAGAGATGGCAGTGTGCAGTTCACACAATTGACCTCTACCAATGGTGTATTGGTTTTATCGGGGCCAAAATCAAGGCAATTGTTAGAACGTGTTTCCTCTGCAG
>JAPKEK010000339.1 GCA_028822125.1 Pseudomonadales bacterium
AAACCTTCCACCAGGCGTAATGCATTCATAAGAAATTCCAACATCACATCATTTTCCTGTAGGAGATTTACCAGCCTCTTAGGGCTGGCCAGGTAGTCACTGGGCTGGCGTGTTTTAAGGGTTCTGTGAATTCCAGGCAGGGGGCTTTGAAAGCTGATTTTGCCGTGAGCGCCAGCACCTATACCCACATAATCGCCAAAGCGCCAGTAGTTCAGGTTGTGCCTGCAGGCCCTACCGGGTTTTTTAAAGGCAGAGATTTCATAGCGCTGGAAGCCAGCCTGCTCTAATTGTTCAAGCCCGGACCGATAAATGTCCCACAGCTCATCCTCGTCAGGCAGGTCCGGCTTGTTCGAATAGAACAGGGTGTTAGGTTCAATCGTTAACTGGTACCAGGAAAGGTGTTCGCTGTTAAGTGCAATAGCCTGATCGAGGTCATGCATGGCAGCATCGACTGTCTGTCCTGGAAGACCGTGCATCAAATCCACATTGATATTTTCAAATCCGACTGAACGAGCTGCGGCGAATGCTTTTCGGGCAGCGGCCTGATTGTGAACTCGACCGAGTTGCTTGAGCGCGGTATCTGAAAAACTTTGGATTCCCAGGCTCAGACGATTGACGCCGGCCCTTTGAAAGGCCCGAAAACAGTTAATGTCGCTACTGCCTGGGTTAGCTTCTACCGTGCATTCGGTATCCGATTCCAGGGGTAGAACTTTATTGATACCGGTAAACAGTTGATTAATGGCAGGTTCGGATAACAGGCTTGGCGTTCCGCCGCCGACGAAGACACTGGATAATTTTCGGGGTCGTTCAAGGAGAGAAATCTCATTACCAAGATCGTTTAATAGGCGCTGGATATAGGCGGTTTCCAGTTCAGGGTCGAGGCTCGTTGATACCGCTTGAACGGTGCTGGTTACAGGCTGTCTGATGGCATGGGAATTGAAATCGCAGTAAGGGCATTTTCTGATACACCAGGGGATGTGTATGTACAATGCGATTGAATCGGCCCTGCCCAGGGTGTACGGCTTGGTTGCTACTTTAACCATGGGTCAGATGCGCCTTGAGCACTTTTAGCGCGCGTCCACGATGACTTAATTCAGCTTTCCTATGGGCGGTTAATTGGGCAGCAGTCTGGCTGAGTTGCATCGGTAAGAACAGCGGGTCGTAGCCAAAGCCCTGTGCACCTTTCATTTGGCTGATAATTTCGCCATGCCACCGGCCCTGAGCGATAATTGGGTCAGGATCCTGCCAGTGCCTAACCAGTACAATACTGCAGTGAAAATGCGCACGACGATCTGTTTCGCCCCTCATTCGTTCAAGTAACTGTTGGCAGTTTTCAAGGTCACTGGCCTGGTTACCCGCGTATCGTGCGGAGTAGATGCCGGGCGCGCCGTTGAGGCAATCCACCGCCAGGCCGGAATCATCAGCCAGCGCAGCCATGCCCGTAGCCTGAGAGGTAAATCGGGCTTTTAATAGAGCATTTTCCAGAAAAGTTAGACCCGTTTCTTCGGGGCTTGGTAGATTAAATTCTGATTGATCATGCAGTTCTATTGCTTCGGGTAAGAGCAGGCGTAGTTCGGATACTTTGTGGGCGTTGCTGCTGGCAATGACCAGCGCATTGATAGCATGTTCAGTTGTATTGTCTTTGGAACGCCAGTTCATAGGTTTCCTCACTGCCCGTCGGTTGAATACTGATAGTGTATCGAATGAGGTCTTTTTCATTGATAATTTGTTCTGCAAGGTAATAAACGGCTTCCTGTTCGATGACTTCAAGAAAGTCTAAAGGCTGTCGCTGGTTCAGGATATTTTCGGCCGTACCCGTTATAACGGCTGCGACAGGTTTACCCGAGACGCGGATTGCAATGTTGGTTATGACTCTGTTTTCAGCGCGCACCAGGCCATGTTTTGCCGCGACCGGGGCTGGAATCAAGGTCGATGCAATTGCAGTGTAGTGGATCTCATAAGGCCCATGCCTGACCAATTGCTCGGCTGAAACGGGTGGATTAAGGGCGACCAGGCCGGCAAAAAACAGCCCCCACTTAAAGCGTCCAGGCAATTTAGTACAGCCCTGTTATGAGTCCGTTCGGGACTCCGAAAAATAACGCCATTGGTCGCACTAGCAGAAAATTATCAAGCAGGTTGACTGCAACAAAAACCAGAATAAGGGAAAAATCCAGGCCTCCCAAGGGTGGAATTAAACGACGAGCAGGTTTACACAGCGGGTCTGTGATCTGCTGGACTAACTGTACAATGGGGTGTCCGGAGTAGGGTGCTAACCAGCTTGCAATGACCAGAATGAGCAGGGAGAAAAAGTAAACATTCAATATATTGGAAAGTATGCCAACGAAAGCCCAGGGGAAGTAAATCAGGTTAAATAGGGAGTTGCCGGTGATTGCCATGATCATTGCAATCCCGAAAGTCTGAATTACAACTGCGGTCGCCAGGGTTGCTGTATCCAGAACGCCTAAGGTCGGAAAAATGAATCGAAAGGGTTTGATCGCTGGGTCGGTCAGTCGCATGATACTCTGGCAGATGGGGTTGTAATAGTCTGCTCTGCTGGCTTGCATGAGAAATCGGATCACTAAGAATAGAACGTATAGGCCAACAAAAGTCTGTACCATGAAAATGCCGGCGCCTGTCCAACTGTCTGCCATAGTTTTAGTCCTTTCGATTGAGCCTGCTCAAAATATTTCGTTTCAGCCTTTGCCGAGTTCAATAGAACGCCGCTGCGCTGCTGTCACCGCTTTTACTATTATAGCCGGTAACTGCTGATCTTTGAGAACAGTACAGGCAGCCTGGGTTGTTCCACCTGGCGAGGTGACTTGTACCCTGAGCTCCTGGGGTGAGGCTGCATTGCCTTTTGCCATCTTGGCGGTACCTAAAGCCGTTTGCAGGACCAGGTGCCTGGCTGACTGGTCATCCAAACCCAGGGTCATGGCTGCATCGATAAGAGATTCCATGAGATAGAAGAAGTAAGCAGGACCGCTTCCTGAGATGGCAGTTACCACATCGAGATCGCTTTCCTGCTGGAACCAGCGAGTTTCGCCAACGGCGGACATCAGCGCTGTGGCAAGAGAACGATGCGCCTGGGATAGCCCAGCTTCAGCGAATAGAGCCATCATGCCCTCACCGATAAGAGCAGGCGTATTAGGCATACAGCGTACCAGGTTAGCGCTACCCAGCCAGTGTTTTAGCGAGGTCGTGTTGATACCAGCGGCAACGCTGATAACCAGTTGATCGGGACGCAAAGGAACAATAGAGGTTGCTGCTGTTTCAACTTGATCGGGTTTAACGCATATCAATATGACATCGGCATTTTGAGCGGCCTGGGAATTATTGCTGGCAACGCTGACCCCCATCTGACTGAGTTTCTGGCACTGTGTTTGATCAGGATCAGCAACGCTGATATCTGTACCGGCATAGCCGGTATGCAACATCCCGCCGATGATGGCAGTAGCGATATTACCACCACCCAGAAATGCGATATTATTCATGGGCTGTCCTCATGTAATGGCTGTCGATAGGGTATTTGTGCTTCTGGGGCCAAAGATGGCGGTTCCTATCCTGACCCAGGTTGCGCCCTCAGCGATCGCTGCCTCAAGATCATTACTCATACCCATGGACAGTTCTTTAAAATCAATCAAATCCAGCTGTGTAGAGATTGACTGACGCAGAAGCGCAAGCCTGCGAAATTGCCGGCGCTGTGTCAGAGAATCGTCGGAGGCTCTGGGGATAGCCATCAGACCCAGTAAAGACAGCTGTGGCAGATTAATACAGGCCTTTATGAGGTCAACAAGCTGCTCTGCACTGGTGCCGGATTTAGTTGCTTCATCATCGATGTTGACCTGGAAGAAAACACCGAGAGGTGGAAGCGATCGGGGTCGCTGGTCGTTGAGTCGTTTAGCAACTTTGAGGGTTGACACACCATGCACATACGAAAATCTCTGCGCTATTTCGCGGGTCTTGTTTGATTGAATGGCGCCAATAAAATGCCACTGAGCAGCAGGTAAGGTTTCTACTTTCAGCGCTGCTTCCTGCAAATAGTTTTCTCCAAAATCCACCTGTCCGGCGTTAAAGGCGGTTGCCACATCGGCTGCTGGCCTGGTCTTGCTGACGGCAATTAACCTGACGCTGCCAGAATCGCGCTGATGTTGTTTGCA
>JAPKEK010000340.1 GCA_028822125.1 Pseudomonadales bacterium
CAAAGATGCAATCTATAACCAGCTCAGCAGGGAAACGGGCGGAATCAGGCGAGCAGGTTAACTCAGAAAACGATGGGTCAACGAAGTTCATCAAAAAGCGGGTTTACCCGCTTCAGCCATGGAACTCGATCAAGAAACTAAGTCATAATAGGTCTACTGCTGGAGTAACGCCTATATGATTGACCACAAGTTGCGCCCCCTAATTGATCTGCCTCTGAACGGTCTTGCCAAGATGCTCGCCGGTAAGGGACTCAAAGCAAACCAAGTCACTATTACCGGCTTTCTCATCGGCCTAACAGCGATGCCCCTTATAGCAATACAGTACTACGACTTAGCGCTGCTGGCGGTGCTTTTAAATCGCGTCGCTGATGGCCTGGATGGCGCGCTGGCGCGTATACTCGGCCCGACAAACGTAGGCGCTTACCTGGACATAGTCCTTGATTTCATTTTCTACTCTGCAACGATATTTGCCTTTGCCCTGGTCGACCCTGGCAATGCTCTCAGTGCAGCCTTACTCATCTTCAGTTTCGTTGGTACCGGCAGCAGTTTTCTGGCAATGTCAGTTTTTGCAGAAAAATTAGGACTATCAACGCAAGCCCAGGGCGCTAAATCTCTATATTATCTTTCCGGCCTGACCGAAGGTTTTGAAACAATTCTGATCCTGATCTTGATGTGTCTCCTACCTGAATGGTTCGTTTTCCTGGCCACGCTATTCTCCATCCTGTGCTGGATAACAACGGTTTCCAGAATTAGGCAGAGTTGCCGGTTACTGGCAGGAAGTTAGTGTGCCAGCGGCCATGCCAACAGATCATCTCAACCGGACTCGCAGTCAAATCGAACCCCGCAACCAACACTTAGACCAGTAGCTCATAAAATTGAATAACCCGCTAGAAAATTACCGAAAAATAATCCTGTTGGCCAGCCCCATCATTTTAGCAAACCTGTCTACGCCGCTGCTGGGTTTGGTGGACACCGCGGTAATCGGTCAGATAGGAGATGCAGCACTTCTGGGGGCAGTGGCCATCAGTTCCATGCTGTTCAGTTTTTTATTCTGGGGATTTGGCTTTCTGAGAATGGGCACCACGGCACTGGTTGCGCAGTCGCTGGGACGCAGAGAACGCAAAGGTGCCGTCCACACCTTTCTGCAGGCTGCTGTAATGGCACTGCTCATCGGCATCAGCCTGTGCGTACTGCAAACCCCCATAGCGAACATCAGCTTCACCTTAATCGGTGGCAGCGATCTGGTCGAACAAGCCGCGCTACGTTATTTCAGCATTCGAATCTGGGGGGCCCCTGCCAACCTCCTGCTATTAACTATGATGGGGTATCTCCTGGGAAAGCAGGACTCCAGATCTGTTTTGTATCTGCAATTGACCTTGAACTTATCAAATATCCTCCTAGATATCCTGCTGGTAGTATTCCTTCACATGGACGTGGAAGGCGTGGCATTGGCAACGGTCCTGGCTGAATGTTTCGCTGTCCTGGTCGGCATTGGCATTATCTGGCCGGCAATAGAAGAAGTAACCTCAGGCCTCAGGCCTCAGGACCTGCTCGCCACTGGCCCCCTTAAAAAGATGCTGCGAATCAACCGCGATATCATGGTTCGTACCCTCTGCCTAATATTTGCATTTGCATGGTTTACCGACCAGGGTGCACGATTTGGAGATACTATCCTGGCTGCAAATATGCTCTTGATGCAATTCGTTACATTTGCTGCATTTTTCCTGGATGGCTTTGCACTGGCTGCGGAGTCGCTGGTGGGCCAGGCAGTGGGGGCACGCGATACCAACCGAAGTAAGCACACCATACGAATAATTTTTGAACTGGGCGTTGGTTCTGCTTTTGCCCTTAGCCTGTTATTTGGCATCACCTGCAGCTTTTTCCTTAGCCTGCTGACAACTAATGAAGAAGTGGTAAGCACTGCTAATTTATTTGCCGGCTGGATTATTATCGCGCCGGTTATATCGGTTGCATCCTACCTCCTTGATGGCGTATTTATTGGCGCAGCGCTCACTCGGGAAATGCGCCACGCAATGATATTCTCTCTCGGTATTTTTCTGGTGGCCTGTTGGGTTTTAGTCGATACCTATGCAAACAATGGCCTTTGGGCTGCACTCATGATTTACTACCTTACCAGAGCAGCAAGCCTGACTTATTTCTTACCCAAAGTCTGGGCTGACAGGACAATGTCCCGGACGGACTGATAACCACAAGGGATTTAATAGCATGAAAATATCTACATTAATGAGTTACGCCCACGGATTTGGTGGTGCCAGCAAAGAAATAATCGAACTGGAAAAAGCCGGCCTTGATGTCGTCTGGGTTCCAGAGGCCTACTCTTTTGATGCAGTCAGTGCCATGGGTTATTTGGCTGCAAAAACAGACAGGCTGACCATTGCCAGCGGAATTCTCAATATCTATAGCCGCACACCGACGCTGATGGCCATGACTGCCGCCGGCCTTGATGAACTTTCCTGCGGCCGATTCATGCTGGGGCTAGGTGCTTCCGGACCCCAGGTCATAGAAGGCTTTCACGGCATTGTCTATGATGCACCCATGACCCGGATTCGTGAAATTATCGAGGTCTGCAGGCAAGTCTGGCTGAGAGAAGATAAGTTGAATTTTCAGGGTAAAAAATATCAGATACCACTTCCAAAAGGCCAGGGCACGGGCCTGGGTAAGCCCTTGAAAATCATTAACCACCCCTATAGAGAAGAAATTCCAATTGCCCTGGCAACGCTCGGTACAAAAAGCGTCGCCATGACAGCTGAAATCGCTGATGCCTGGTTACCTGCTTTTTTTATGGCTCAAGGTGCCGATAAAGTCTGGGGAGATGCCCTGCGCGCAGGCACTGCTCGCAGAGATCCTGGTAGGCCCCCTCTTGATATTTATGCCGGGGGCGGCGTAGCCATTGGTAAAAACCTGGAACAATACAGAGATATGGCGCGACCGGGGATTGCCCTTTACATCGGCGGTATGGGCGCTAAGGATAAGAATTTCTATAATCAGGTGTTCAGAAAATATGGGTACGAAAAGGAAGCTGAAACCATCCAAAACCTCTATCTGGAAGGACGAAAATCAGAAGCTGAGGCGGCTGTGCCTAAGTCTTACCTGGATGCAACCTCACTAATCGGTACAGAAGAATTTGTTCGAGATCAACTTTTATCACTTAAGGAACACGGCGTAACTTCACTCAATGTCGGATTCCTCGGAACAACCGCCCAAGAGCGTATCAAAAACTGTGACGCACTAAAAAATATTCTAGAAAAAACCTGATCCAGCCGGTATTGTCTTTACGGGTTATATTGTGTAGATACCAGTTCCACTGGTTATACTGTATAGATAGCGACTCCACGGTAATGAGAATCGATTATAATGGTGTACACGGTTAAAACTAAGAATAAGCAGGCTCCGTAATCTACAGCTACCAAAGCAAATTTTTACTTAGACCTGGTCGATCGTTTTGCCATTGCCCTGTTGGGGAAATCAACCCTGGATGATATCTTCTGGTTAATCGCTCACAATACCATGGCAGACCTTGAATTCGAGGATTGTGTTATCTATTTGGTTGCAGACAACAATACCCACCTAAACCAGAAAGCAGCCTACGGTCCTAAGAATCCAGCTGGGAAATTAGTCAAAGATCCCATCGTAATTTCAATGTGGGAAGGTATTGTTGGCTCCGTCGCATACAATAAGCGTACAGAGATTGTTGCCGACACCAGGCAAGACAAACGTTATATCATGGATGATGATTCTCGTTTGTCGGAAATAGCGATACCCATCTTATATGAAAATCGCTGTATTGGCGTCATTGACTCAGAACACAGCCCACTGAATTTTTATACATCTGATCAATCAAATTCTAGACCTGACGAAATTGGATGCCCATGAGGTACTGCTAGGTGAAAAAGAGGTGCATCTAAAAACTGATTACAGAAGTATGTAATTTTGCCAATCAGAGTGATGCTCTAGGCCGTGAACCGACTGTAATCGATATTAAGCCGATATTACCGGAATCCATCACCACAGACGAAGCACAATTCAAAAAAATACTGGTGACGCTACTAACCAATGCTTTCAAATTTTCCGACCACGGGTAGGTATATTTAGCCCTGGACCTTGGTTCCTGGCAACCCGC
>JAPKEK010000341.1 GCA_028822125.1 Pseudomonadales bacterium
GCATCAAAGAAATGCAGCAGGTCTCTATTTAAACGCTCCCTAATCCTGTCGCGCGAAACTGATCCGGACAGACCAAACCATTTTGCCAACCGGGAAAACTGAGGCGCATCTGAAAAATCGAAATGCCGGGTACCGGGAAATAATTCTATTAACCCATTCTCTGAGTGCCGAATCAGTTTATCAAGCAAGCGGTAATTCAGCGGTTCCCCCCTCCATTGCCCCTGACCGATATAGAGAAACGGCGTAACCAGGCCTTCATTGACTATATTCTTTGGCAACGGCAGCAGCCAACCATCAAGCGCTGCTGCTGCTGCAATTCGACAATCCGATGCTGCCAGCGTGATACTGGTAGCACCACCATAAGAATGGCCGAAGACACCCGCCTGATTAGTTTGAACATTCTTCCACAGCGGATCGCCGCGGACCACCCTACGGGTTATTTCATCTAAAATGAAGGAAAGATCTGCCGTTCTTGTCGCGAGTTGAGGCGTTCGAAAAGCGCGGAATTCTTCCTTCGTTAGCTGAGCTGGCGCGGCTGATCGATAATCCGCAACGGAGCCATCGCTGAAAATAGTCATATAAGCGTCGTAGGCATGATCAACAGCCACCACTATGTAGCCATGACTTGCCAGTTCTTCTGCCTGAATAGAATTCTGGGTCTTCATACCACCAAGACCATGAGAGAACAGAACCAGCGGCAGGGACTCCAACGCCGCATCCCTTGGTGCATCGCGAAAAGCATTGCATCTGACATTTTGCATATGAGCAATTAACAATGCCGGCAAACCTACCTGGTAGGCAACCATAGACAGGCGTTGTAGCGGGTGATCCAAATAAGTCGCTGGCGACAGATTTTCTGTTGTGGCAGCTGGATACCAGACCTGGACCACCAGCCTCCTCTTTTCCCCGGCCTGCCCGGTAAACCACTCGTCTCTGTCAGAATCGATCCAATCCAACACGGTAAAACCGACCGCATACTGACCGGACGGTTCTGGCAGATCATCCAAGGGTAAAAGGCGTGAAACGATAAAGCTGATGATGGGAGCAAGCAGGCTCGCGAGCCAGGAGATTATCGTTGTTAGCATGGTGTCACTATATCAATACTCTAACATTGTCTCATTTGCAGCGTTGCCCACCTGGCCGAACCAATTTGCTGCAGGCCTTAATTTAATCGTCGATAACGCATTCGCGTGCCATGCTGCACCCACAACAGGATTTAATGAGCATTGAGCTCCTCTGGGAAAAATGCGCCTGATATATGCGCCTGGGCCAACGAAGCGCCATGCAGATCGCTCTGCCTTAAATCCAGGCCACGCAGATCCGCTCCGCGAAAATAAGCTTTAGTAAAATCAACCCCCTGGGCATCCATATTGCGCAGGTCAGCGCCTCTAAAGTCGGAATTCTGCAGTTCAGGGGTTTCTCCCGCTGCCTTTCGTTGATTGAATTCAGCTATCTTGCCTTCTATCAATAAGACATACATACTACTATCAGAAGCTGACGCTTTTATATCACCCACTGTCACCCTCCTTCATCGTACTTACTGCGTTACAAATACAGCTTGCTGATATTGATAACACATTAACAGATTTCGCTTTGAGCTGTGACTCTATTCCTTCTGCATAAGGCTGTCTATACTCTCCTCAAGGATTTTTTAATGACCGCTACAAGGTCCTGTTCTGGGTTGCCAGATGCATTCTTTAATACGCTAACCTGGTATATCATGTACCTGTACACCAGTACGTTGATGTTAACCTGAAGCCATAGGAAACGTTGCAATGACAATTGAGGTCAATGGTATAGCTCATATTCAGTTGACTGTCGCTAACCCCAGGGACTGTCTACCTTTCTGGGAAAAGCTTTGCCATTTTTTTAATATGCAAACTCTTATCAAAGGTGATGATGTTATTTACTGTATCGGCGCACGAACCGGAATTCTCATCAAGGGGGCACCGGAGCAAGCTAAACACAGGTCATTCAATCAGGATCAGCCCGGATTACATCACTTCTGCTTCCGCGCAAAATCCAAACAAGACGTAGATGAAATTTACTTGTTTGTTCGTGACCAGTTGCAGGCAAACATGATTCATGGGCCTGAAGACGGCTCACACTTTGCCCCCGGCTACTACTCGATACTGTTTGAGGACCCCGATGGTATTAGAGTTGAAGTTAATTATGTACCAGGCAAAGGACATTTTGGCGATGCCGGTAGGCTAGCCCAAGGGGGCCTCGGACCCGCTTCTCAATACGGCAAGGAAGGCTTAACCAATTAGCAGAAATCCTGTGTCTATAGGGCAGCTAAGCGGCCCAAAGGAGGTTTTAACGACAGACCCGACGGTGCCCACACATGTTCCCCTAGCTGAGGCGGCGATGCAATTCAGGCACAATATCTGCAACATTGAATAACTCCATCATGGCCTGGTAACGAGGAAACGTTGCCTCTACCACCGCTCGTTCAGCCTCTCCTGGATCTGCCATGATATTGCCCACCATACTGGTGAAGCCAAACAGCAGGCACGTGGTCAGTTCCATATCCTGTTTCAAGTCAGTCAGACCGTAATCGGTTACGCCACTGGCTAGCAAGGCTTTATGATAATGCTGTATCAGCTCATCACCCCGTGCAAGAATCTCATCCGGTTCAAGTCCACTGGCAATAAAGTACATCACGTCATAAGCTGCCGGTCCCGATGAAACCAACTGCCAGTCATAGTATCGGACCTTACCGCTAACAGGGTCAAAACACAGGTTTTCCATTCGCGCATCACCGTGAATCAACGTTACCGTGCGGGCTGTCGACAGATAATTAAACAACTGGGCTGCCGCTGCATTTCCAGGAGGAAACACCGGTTTTAAATGGTCTGAAATAAGATAACCAAAATCGCGCTCAAACAGAGGCCAGCCTGATTCAATAGTCGCTGGGTAAATCTGCGCCCATTGACTGAAATCATACAACCAAGGCTTATTCTTGATATCAGCCGACTGCCAATAGTGAGCGTGCATATGAGCCAGCGCAGCCATTGCCTCGATAGCATCTTCAAACACCAGTCCATCTATTTGTTTTACAAACCTACCGCCTCCAAGATCCTCTATCAATATCAGGTAGTCACCCGGGCTATCTGATTCTATGGAAAAGTAATGCTGAGGTGGGTTAGCGGGACAGCCATTGGCAGCATGCCGATAAAACAAGGCTTCCCGTTCGTAAGCCAGTAAATGCCGGCCCGTTTCCAGGTTAGCCTGTCTTACCGTCGGAAATTTAGCTATCAATGATTTGGGCCAGGGACCGTTGGCTTCGGTATAACTGGGGATTACACGGCAAATGTCGCCCAGAAAACCAACATCTGATCCTACTGCCTGTATATCCACACTGGCAAAACCAGCACCTGCGAAAGCACCTTCTGTTAAATGTTCGGAAAACCATTCCCTGGTGAGATCTTGTGGTTGTTTCGGAACCATATCAACTCCGTTTAAGTTATAAATAATAGCCACTGCATGGCCTTGTTTCGCATCACAAAACCTACTCCTTTTAAACCATTAGAGCGTTAAACCATTAGAGCGTTAAACCATTAGAGCGTTAAACCAATAGAGCGGCTCATCTCTACAGCGACTCAACTTTGGAGCGACTTGAAATAATTAACACAACCTGTTGAGAATAAGTAACCTTCCATGGATATGGAAGCTTTTTTAACCGGCTAGCAACCCAGCAGGTAAGCCTGGCCCCGACTGAAATCAGCATCAGCAACTTCGGCAGTCAACTCCTGCCACGAATTGACAGTCCCGCTGCCTGATACACTCGGTCAATCAAAGCCATCTGCAAGATGCCGTCTCGGCCATCGGTGAGAACGGGTGCACCGTTGGCAACGGCATTAACAAACGCATCCAACTGGTATGCGTAGCTGCTTCTCAGGTCAAAAGAGACTGTACTCTTCTTACCAGCAACCTGAAGCACCAGGCTATGACCAAACTGGGGAACCAAGGGGTTGTTGATTCGTAACGAGCCTGCATCACCGACGAGGTTAATGCTTGCTTTGAATTCACCACCGGCACGCATATCACCCGTGGTTTTTGCCCGGATTCCCCCAGGGAACTGCATATCGGTTTCCATATAAATATCCACCTGCGCGGGACCGGTTTCGGCCCTGG
>JAPKEK010000342.1 GCA_028822125.1 Pseudomonadales bacterium
CGATAAGTCCTTAGAGCCTAGTCGAGCAAAAAATTCCGCCTCTATTCGAACCAATAGCTGGCGGTTTCGCTTGCTAAACGAGGGCAGGTCGGCAGATTTAATGCGTGGTCGATCGCCTGGCATGAGGTGGTAGTATAGCTGTGCTGTGCTCGGCTGATATGGCAGCTAGTCCGACATAAAAGTGTGGTTCCCGCTATGGGGATGAGGATGATCACTTTACAAGATAGCGATGATTCAGCGATGGCATAGCGGATCGAAAATGGTTGTATGCTGCGATTTCCGTTAGTAGGGTTTGTTCAACTCGGAGAAGTAAATTATGGGTTCAGAGGCGGTATTCATGTCCAAGCCAAAAAGAAGAATTGCCATTGCTGGATTCAGTCACGAGACCAATACCTATTGTCGGGACGAAACATGCAAGGAAGCGTTTCATCAACTGAGAGGAACCCGCCTAATGCGAGCCCTAGGTCAGGAAACTTCTCTGGGTGGGGCGCTTGCAGCCTGTAATGATCTCGGGTTTCATGCTGTTCCTATTCTGGCGGTGGCTGCCCAGCCATCTGGTACCATCAATCATGAAACTTACCAGGAATTTAAATCCGAGATTCTGGGCGGACTGTTAGAAAATGCACCGCTAGATGGCATTTACTTGGATCTGCATGGCGCCGGTGTGGTTAATGGCATTGACGATTTGGAAGGTGACCTTGTCGCAGCTATTCGCAGCCTGGTAGGTAATGACCTGCCAATCACAGCAAGCTTTGATCTACATGGCAATATCACCCAGCAGATGGCGGGTGTCCTGGATGGAACTTTTGCATGTCATCAGTACCCGCACATAGACATGCACTTGCGAGCCGAAGAAGCGGTTAGATTAATTGGCCGGATGCTTGATGATGATATTCATCCAGTAACCTATGTAGCCACCGTACCTATGTTGATCCCCACGACAACCACTTTCGGGGGTATTGGTGAACAGGTTTTGTCTGAGATGTTAACCGCAGAGTCTGAGCAGGGAGTGATAGATGTGAGCTGGTTTCATGGGTTTCCCTATACCGACATCGCCCATATCGGTTCATGCATCGCGGTTACCACGGAAAGTGATCTCCTTCAGGCGGAGAGAATCGCCCGCCAGTTAGCATTGATGCTCTGGCAGCGAAGGGAAGATTTCAGGCCGTTAAGTTTGTCCGCTGAACAGGCTATAGCTGAGGCGCTGGCATACAACAAGAATGCTGTGGTGATAAATGAAACCTCGGACAACTGCGGTGGCGGTGCGCCGGGTGATGGCACTCATCTGCTCAGTGCTTTGCTGAAAGCAGGTTTAGAAAAAGCCTGTTTTGGCTTTATCGTTGATGCCCAGGTTGCAGCGCAGGCGCATGCAGCGGGTGTGGGCTCGACCATTAATGTGTCGCTGGGAGGCAGATACGATGAGCTTCATGGACGCCCTCTTGAGTTAGCGGTTTATGTTAAGGCGTTGCATGATGGCAGGCTCACGATGCGGGCAATGGCTAAAGGCAGTCCCCTTAATCTGGGTAAAATGGCGAGACTGGTCGTCGCTGGCGTGGATATAATAGTGGCCTCCAATCGATCTCAGACTTTTGATATTGGCCCTTTTGCTGCGCTTGGCATTGATGTCAATGATTACAGGATTATCGCGCTGAAATCCTCCAATCACTTTCGTGCTGGATTCAGAGATGTAGCGACACATATTGTCACCGCAGATACGCCGGGCCTGACTACTCATCAGATACAGGTTTTTCCACGACGAAATAAAGCCAATCCCTTATGGCCGCTGGATGAAGAAGTCCAGTATCCGATATGAACAATAGAGAAACGGTTTTTTAAGGTGGGTCATGACGTTCTGCCAGCGGAATTTAGGAGGCGCTAAAGGCTCAGAATGGCGTTTAATTTTTCTAGCTGAACGAGATAAGCGTCGACATCATTATATCGCAGCGCGCAGATAAGACGATTTGCTCCTAGTGTTTGATATTGGTTTAGTCGTTGTTTCGCTTTCTCCGGCTCATCCAGAGGCAAGCCGGTCATGACGGTAATATTGCCTCGTGGTTTACCTAGGTCGTCGGTAATTCTTTGATATTCTCTGATACCGGCTGCCAACTGCTTCGGATGACTGACCATGGGGATCCAGCCGTCTGCAAAATGAGCAGCGCGATGCAGTGCGTGCGGTGCTCTACCGCCAACAAGCACGGGTGGTTTGTCCGGACGTGGCTTAAACAGGAAGGTTTGTCCGTTCAGGGAAACCTCATCGTCAGAAAAGCATTCGTTAATAAATTGTAATGTTTTGTCGGTTATTCGACCGCGCCGATGTCGGTCAACACCCAGGGCTTTGAACTCCGGGTCCATCCATCCGGTTCCTATACCCAGAATTAATCTGTTTTTTGTTAATTCCTGGAGGGTTGCAATCTGTTTAACAGTGGGCAGCATGGGCCGGTAAGGTAGAATCAGGACACCTGAACCAAGC
Source organism: Pseudomonadales bacterium (assembly GCA_028822125.1). GTDB lineage: Bacteria > Pseudomonadota > Gammaproteobacteria > Pseudomonadales > Azotimanducaceae > UBA9926. The sequence continues at coordinate 2,471 of JAPKEK010000342.1, forward strand.
TTAATCTTTCCGGTGGCACCACCCAACCAGGCAAGGGTAGTCAGGGTGTCAAGGTAACGGCCGCCGCTGCCTTCAGCATCGTCAGGGGGAATTGCGATATGGTCTGTGATCCACAGCGATTCCATCCCCTGAGCTTCAGCTGCCTGGGCACAGGTCACAATTATATCGGCGGTCGATTCCGCGCCCATATTACGAATAGTGACTCCAATATCCATCCAGCTCTCCGCGTTATTATCTGGCGCAACTGCCAGTGTACCCTGATGACAAAGGGTGTGTTAAGGCATCCTGTCACCTCAACGTGCCTCGGCAGGTATATTTCCTGATATGCTCAGGACTCAAGATTGGTGGGTCAGTCAGTATATGTTTTATTTTTTAAGATCGCCCTCTCAGGCTTAATTAGGAATTGCGATGAACCCAGCTGAATCAGAATTAATCGAGCGCGCTCGAGCACTGGTCCCGAAATTGAGCGCGCGAGCCGCGTCTACGGAGGCGCTTGGCCGATTGCCCTCGGAAACAGTTCAGGATTTTCAGGATGCCGGCTTTTATGACATCGCCAAGCCGAGTGCATTTGGAGGCTATGAACTGTCACCGGAGGTTCTGTTCAGAGTCTGTATGGAGCTTGCCCAGGGCTGTCCTTCCAGCGCCTGGTGTCTGTGTCTGATTGGTGTCCATAACTGGGAACCCGGGCTGATGGATTCAAGAGCAGGTGAGGATTTATGGGCAGATGATCCCCATGCACTCTACTCTTCTTCCTATGCCCCCTTTGGGGAGGTAACAGTTGTGGAAGGTGGTTATCGACTGTCCGGCCGCTGGCAATGGTCCAGCGGAAGCGATCATTGTTCGTGGGTCATGCTTGGCGGGATGTTGCCAGAAACTCATGGAAGAGCGGAGCAGATTGCCCTGCTGCTGCCGCGCACTGACTATCAGGTTATTGATAACTGGAACGTCTCAGGGCTGAAGGGCACAGGGAGCCATGATGTTTTGGTCGATAACGCGTTTGTGCCCGAACATCGATCACATCTGCTGTTGGCGCCGAGTCAGCACGCCTTTGATTCACCGATATACGACCTGCCTTTTGGCAATATATTTGCGTTATGCCTGTGTGCCGTAACCCAGGGTATTGCTGAAGCTGCCCTTCATTGTTACACCGAGTATTTGCGAGACCGAGTTCACAAATACGATGGTCAGGCAATGTCTTTGGATCCGTTTCAGCAAAGGCGGTTGAGTGAGGTGGCAGCGGATGTGCAGGCAAATCGATTAAGATTTCATCAGGTTTTTAGGGTTCTGGAGCAAGCGTTGAAAACTGCCAGAAATGTGCCAGTTGATGTCCAGGTAGCACAATCATGGGAAACGCAGTCCATTGCCCATCGAAACGCGGATCTGGTGACGATTTTAATGCGCGCCAGCGGCGGGGGCGCGCTTAGGCTAGATCATCCCATGCAGCGTTATTTCCGGGATATCAATGCCGTTGTAGCGCATGCTTTTCTCAGTGTAGACAGGGGCAGTCTGCAATACGCTAAGATGCGACTTGCCGCGTCTTCGTCGGGGCCTGAGGGGTGAGAGTTGTCTAATCGACAGCGCATACTTTTGGCTCAAGATGGGCTTTAAATCGATACTCAAGAGGACTAACTCTATGTATGTCAAAACCCCGG
>JAPKEK010000343.1 GCA_028822125.1 Pseudomonadales bacterium
TTATAATTCATGTTCGCTGCGGCCCGTAATGTCCAGTTTGGATCTGCCAGATGGGGGCGGCCCAGGCATACCAGGTCGGCGCGACCCGCAGCAATAATACTATTGACATGATCGAGTTCGTAAATGTTGCCCACTGCCATAGTTGCGATGCCAGCTTCATTGCGAATTCGGTCCGATAAAGGCGTTTGGAACATGCGACCGGGTCGAGGTTGGGCAAGGTGTGAAACCTGGCCACTGGAGACATCAATGGCATCGGCCCCGACCGCTGTGAATGCTCGAGCGATAGCAACTGCATCGTCTTCAGAGTTACCAGCCGCCTCCATCCAGTCGTGAGCAGAGATTCGTACTGAAATGGGTTTATGGGCGGGCCAGATCGCTCGTATGGCCTCAAATACTTCCAGAGGATAACGTAGGCGATTTGAGAGGTTGCCGCCATAGCGGTCATTGCGTTTGTTCATGATGGGGGTGATGAATGCGGACAGCAGATAGCCGTGTGCCGCATGCAGCTCTAGCATATCAAAGCCTGCTCGATTAGCTCTAACAGCCGCATCGACGAATTGATCACGGACCTCATCCATTTGTTGACGGTTGATCTCTGCCGGAACCTGGCAATAGCTGTCGTACGCTATAGCACTTGCTGAGACTAGCGGCCAGGCTTTTTCTGGCGGTAATGGATCATCGAGTCGATCAGGATGCCAGTTCCAGGGTTTCCTGGTCGCACCTTTGGCACCGGCGTGACCGAGTTGGATGGCAAACTTTGCGGCGGTGTGGTCATGAACAAACTCAACGATACGTTTCCAGGCGTCTTCCTGTTGGTCATTCCAAATACCGGCGCATCCTGGAGTAATTCTTGATTGTGGAGAAATATCTGTCATTTCAGTATAAATCAGTCCGGCTCCGCCTTTGGCACTGGCGCCATAGTGAACCAGATGCCAGTCATTGGGTACACCATCGATGGCGCTGTACATAGACATAGGTGAAACCACGACGCGGTTAACTAGAGCCAGGTTGCCCAGTTTATAGGGCAGGAACATAGGCGGTACCGCGTCTTCACAGTCATCGCCAAGAACTTTCCGTGCCAGATGATTTTCCAACCCTTCCAACCAGGTTTTGTCGCGCAGGCGGAGGTTCTCATGGCTGACTCGCTGGCTACGGGTCAGCAGAGAATAATTGAACTGCTTAAGATCAAAAGCACTGGCGTAGCGTGGTACATTCTCGAACCAGATCATCGCGTTAGTTGCCGCATTTTGCAGCCTGAGGGCTTCGACCTCCCGTTCGATTTGGAAAGCCTTTAAAGCGTCAGCAGTTTTTTTGCCAGAGGCGAGGTGCCGGGACAGTGATATGGCATCTTCAAGGCCTAGTTTTGTGCCCGAGCCAATGGAAAAGTGAGCGGTATGAGCGGCGTCACCGATCAGCACTATGCGGTCATCCTTAATCCAGTTAGCACAGAGGATGTGAGAAAAATTAAGCCAAGCCGATCCCTTTATATGGTTTGAATTGGTCATCAGTTGATGACCGTTGAGTTGCCTGGAAAATATTTTTTCGCAGACAGCAGCACTTTCTGAATGGCTCATATGATCAAAGCCAATGGCATCGTAGACATCCCGATTGCATTCGACGATGAAAGTTGATGTGTGCTGGTCGAATTGGTAAGTGTGTGCCCAGATCCAGCCATGCTGGGTCTTTTCAAAAATAAAGGTAAATGCATCGCTAAAGGTTTGTTTTGTTCCCAGCCAGACAAATTTATTGGGGCGTACATCGACGCTGCATTCAAAAATGTTGAGATCGGCATTACGTATTTTTGAATTCAAGCCATCGGCGGCGACTATGATATCGGCGTCAGCGAATCGGCCGTCCACATCCTCGGGTTCAAATTCGTCATTGAAATGCAATTCGACGCCGAGCTCCCGGCATCGGTCATGCAGGATTTCCAGCATGCGTTTTCGGCCAAGGCCAATAAAACCATGACCATCGGAGCGTTCAACACGGCCATTTACAAAACAGTCGATCTTGTCCCAGTGGATAAATTCATTGGCAATGCGTTGACCACTGATGGGATCGGTGGCAATGAGGTTTTCGACTGTTTGATCTGAGAATACGATGCCCCAGCCGAATGTGTCGCCCGGTTCGTTTCGTTCATAGACAGACACTTCGTTGTCGGCATTCACCAGTTTCATGCAAATAGCAAAGTAGAGTCCAGAAGGTCCGGCACCCAGAGAAATTGTTTTCATCGTGATCTCCGTTAAACATTACCTAGCCGGTTTCCTGATGACCTAGCGGGTTTCCTGAGGTCTGATTAGCAAAGGTAATTGCAATAGTTTAAGCTTAAAATGAGTAGACATTATAGCTCAAACGTTTTAAATATAAAGTTTCTGGTATATTCAATGACCCAGCAGCCGAATTCGATTCCTCTGGACCATGAAACAAGGTTGCAGGAGAGTGATCATCATTCCATAAAATTGTGGCTGCGTCTGCTCACCTGCTCGAGCCTGATTGAACGACGTATCCGAGGTGAGTTAAGGAAGCAGTTCAACACAACCCTGCCACGATTTGATTTTATGTCGCAGTTGGAGCGAAACCCGGCAGGACTGACCATGGGTGAATTATCACGTCGAATGATGGTGTCAGGGGGAAATATTTCCGGGATAGCCTCGCAACTGGTTAAAGAAGGCCTGGTCGATCGCAGCACAGTGCCCGAAAACCGCCGATCCTTCATTGTAAAGCTGACGCCGCAGGGAAACGAGGTGTTTGCCAAGATGGCCATCGAGCATGAGCAATGGATTGTTGATTTACTGGGCCATCTGACGCGAGAAGAAGTCGAGAATTTGATGTTGCTCTTGAAACGGGTCAAGCAAGCGATCTGAATAACCCTGGTATTGACCCTGCAGTGGTGAATATTACCCAGCCTTGAAAGGCCCCATGCAAACCCCCATTGCTTTGATAGTAGTCCGCTACCCTCTGTTGCTTGCTGCCCGATTGAGGGTTGAGTGAGTAGATGCCTTGCGCGTTCTCCGGGTAGGGTAAATGTGCTTTTATGGATTGTTTAACTGAAGGCGTTGTCGCTGACGCTGATGCGCCAGCAATGGTATCAATATCATCAGGAAAGATAATAGGAACAGTACCATTCCGGCCATGATGACAAGGCTGTAATCATTTTGTTGTATTAGTGATGCAGCAAAGGCCGGTCCTATGGCAAGGCCCAGCATCTGTGCTGCGACGGCGTAGACCACGACCTTACCGTGTTGATCGAAACTTGCCATGGAGGCTAACAGGTAGGGATGGGTCATATTCCAGGCAAAATTGTAGATACATACGGTAATCGCATAAACCAGGCTGGTAAAGGTTCCGAATAACCAGAAAAGCACCACGCCACCACCCAGAATGCCGATGGCCAGGGGCAGGGTTCGACCGAATCGGTTTCCGGCCAACGCTGCAATCATGGCCCCGGCTATACCGAGAAATTGCGACAGCATTAATCCATTGGCAACTTCCTGTTCGGATACGCCACCATTGAGGCCTATCAGGAACAGGTAAGCCCAGATAACGCCTTGCGCCAGGAAGTAGGTGAACATGGCAAGCAACGCGCACACTCTGAACATATCGCCCAGATTTACCGCGTCGTCTTCTATTTGTAACTGTTCCTCTCCTGAATTTGGCAGGTGGGGCAGGAACCACCAGCCACTGCCGCCAAAAACAGCAAAAAAAATGATGACACCATTCATGCCGACAGCTTCGAATACCGCAGGCATACTCCATAATCCGAAAGCACCGTAGGTGAGTACCCCCATAATCAACAGGCTGAAATTACGATCAGCCTTGGCTGTGATGCCGATAATCGTAAAGGTCAGTGATACCATACCACCCGAGCCCAAGCCGGTAATGAAGCGCAGGGCACTAAAAGAGAACATGCTAGTGGCCGTCAGCGACACTAGATTGCCGAGGACAAATAGTATTAACGAGCACTTCAGGATATTTTGCCAGCTATAGCGATGACCGCCAAAAGCCAGTAGCAGTGTGGTCAGTGCAAGACCCCAGATTTCTGCAGAGGCGATATAACCCACCTCCTGTTCTGAAAAACCATAGAATTCAACCAGGCCCTGCACGAAACCCGGTTGAACGAT